>NZ_BAFM01000008.1 GCF_000334895.1 Halococcus agarilyticus
CTTTCTGTAGATCTTCCCAGAAGTGTTCTCTCCGACCTGTATTTTCCCGAAAGTCAAGATGATGAAATCGTCAACCAGATTTCTTCAGCACTCAACGCTGGCAAACACATTATTCTTACTGGCCCACCGGGGACCGGAAAAACCGAAATCGCGAGGCTTGTCTGCAAACATCTTGCCGACAAATATGATTCATTGTATACTGGTTATCGGGTGACGACCGCAACCGCGGACTGGTCAACGTTTGAGACTATTGGTGGTTATATGCCGGAGAAAGGCGACGGGGATCTTGGGTTTGAACCCGGTCAAGTACTCAGACGATTCAGGCAAAACGGCGTTCAACAGAATGAGCCGCTCATCGTTGACGAAATCAACCGTGCGGATATCGACAAATCGTTCGGTCAACTGTTTACCCTCCTGTCTGGACAAGGCGTTCAATTGCCGTTCAAACACGACGGAAACGAGATCGAAATTCTCCCGGGAGAGAATTTCGATGAGGAGCCCGAAGCACACCAATACGTGAAACCAGCATCATGGCGACTATTCGCAACCATGAACAGCTACGACAAAACCTCGCTGTATGAACTCTCATACGCATTCATGCGACGATTCTCTTTCATACACGTTGACGCACCAGACGTTCCGGAAGCAAGTGATGAACAGCTTGCGCTAATGGAACAATACGCCGAAGTATGGGACAAATCGCTGAGTGATGATGCGCTCCGTACCGTAGGCGAGGTGTGGCACGCAGCCAACACGGCCATCCAGAACAGAAAAATCGGCCCAGCCATTATTGAGGATATCCTCACCACTCTTGAACAGGCCCCAGATGATTCTGCTGCCCGTAAACGGCTTCTCACACAAGCAATCGCGAACTATCTCTACCCACAGCTGGAAGGTGTTCCGTATCGGAAACGGATGGTTGAACAAATCATCTCTACTGGAGCAGTAAACGGTCAAGTCCTACGGAGACTCGCAAACGACATACTTGATATCGATCTCGATACGAATGAATAGAGACGAACTTCTCGATGAACTCACGCAGGACGTACTCGCGTACGTGATGCACGGGTCGTATCCTGAAAGTCAACTGATCCAGGAGGTCCGACCAGTTGGTCTTGACGAACGGTTTGAAGATTTCGAGTCACTCGTACGTTTACACTTCGTACTCCGTCCAGAAGTCGTACAGTTCGTTGAGAAACTCCCTGATCGTCTTCGGAATGTCAAAACACAGACGGAAAACGTTTCGTCAAGACAACGAGGGCATGTGAGCGGGCGTATAGATTGGCCAGCGACACTTCGCGAGCGACACTCTCGCGCTCCGGGTGACTCCTCGCTGTTCGTTTGTAGAAATCGCTCGGAGAACTACGATATTCAGGAAAATCTCGTCTTGAAACGGCTCCTTTCGATTATCTACTGGACACTACGTGATTGCAGAGAGTATCTGCAGAGAGAGTATGAGTGGGTGACGGACCGATGGAAAGAGAACTTAGAGCTAGTAGACGTGCTGATGGAGATATTTGAGCGCAATGTTCATATATCTCGTATTAGAGATCCGAAAGAATACGAACCGACAGAGCGAATGTTTCGTGCGGCCGAAAAGTCGCGAAGCGAGGTTTATCGACAGGCGGGCAGACTTCTCCGTGAATACAGCGAGGCAGCGGAGGGCGACGGAGAGTCGATCAGGGACCTGCTGAAGGAAACAACGATTACACCTGATGACGACGAAACACTCCTTGAGTTGTTTGTCCTCTTCAAATTCATCAGAGTTATTGAGACCTTTCCTGGTGAAGACTTTCGGATTCGAACTATTGTATCAGGGTCTCAGGAAGTAGCCCGAATGCAGAGTGATGATGCTGAGTTCGTACTCTACCACGATCAGTCGGGAAAAAATAGTGGGCTGAGTTTCGTCACAGCAGAGATGGACACACCACGGCCGGAGCTAAGTCGTGCAGAAATGGTCAAGAGAGAGGCTCAGGAGGTGACGACGCACTACTTTCAGAACGAGGACTCCGTACGACGTACTAAACGGCCAGACGTGATTGTTCTAGAGATTCGGGAAAATGACCGACGTGAGTACTTGATCACAGAGGTAAAGAACTCCGTACGAAAAGAGACCATCCACCGAGGTGTCGAAGAAACTTTGGAATATATCGCATTTCTCCGACAGAATGGAGAGTTTGTTTTTGATCGTAGGACGGATTTCTTCGGCTCGGGATGGAACGGCTTACTTGTGATCCAAGACATCAAAGACGAAGAAACGCGTGAGGTAGACGAACAACGCTCGATCCGTATTCTTCAAGCCTCAGAAGTCGAAGAGCGACTACAGGACGTTCTTGAAGCTATTGTCGACTGAACACAGCGAATAAGCGGAGGCTCACCGGGTCGGGCGGGCGACGGTCGAGCGCGAGAGCGAGCACACCGTCACCGTTCGGCTGACCGCGCGGTACAAGCCCGCGGCCGACGCCGGCGGGGCCGCGGACGGCGAGGCGGTCGAAACGGACCGCTGGGGGTACACCGAGACCGAGGCGCTTCCCGCGCTGCGGGTGACCGATCTCACCGCGGACCAGGCGGACCTGATCTGTGCGTTCGTGCCGAGAGCGGTCGACGAGGCCGGCGGGTTCGCGGGCTTTCGCGAGACCGCGACGAAGACGAACTCGCTCGTGGATCGGTTGCGGGGACTGACGCTGCCCGAGCCAGGCGACGTCGCCGAGGGCGTGGCGAGCTATCGCCGGACGAAAGAGCGCGCGGCGGAGCTGGACGAGCAGATCGAGCGCACCGACGAGTTGATCGACGAGATCGTGTACGAGCTGTACGGACTGACCGACGAGGAAATCGAGATCGTGGAGGAGGCAGTCGGGGAGTAGCGTCCGCGAGTGACTGAGCGAAGCGAGGCAGCGAGCGGCTCACCGGGTCGAACCCGAAGTTCCCGCGAGCCAGAGGCGAGCGGGAGCACGGAAGAGCTTCGCTCTTCCGGAGGGTGAGACTCGGCCTTTTTGATCGATGTTTTTGTGCCGAGCGGTGCGAGGCGTGAACGAAGTGAGCGCCTCGATGCGAACGGCGAGGTACGAGCCGTGAACGGAGCGAGCGCACCCGAGGTGGTTCGAGACGCCTTCGGCGTCTCGTCACTAAGCGGGACCGAAGGTCCCGCGAGGTCGTCGGGCGGCGAAGTCGCCCGACTGCAAGCGATTCCTTCGGAATCGCACTGTCCAAAAGAGCCGAAGACTCTTTTGAGGATCACGAAAGACGCTTCGCGTCTTTCGAACGACGGAAAAACGTCGGAGCCGATGAAGTAAAAAGGTGGAGGCCGTAGAAACACCAAATGGCGCGTTCCGAGCCGGCCGATTCCGACGACGATCTCGCCCACGCGGTTGGCCTGTATGCCCTCGGGGAGGTCAACGAGGGGAAGGCCGCGGAGATAGCGGGCGTCACGCGATGGGAGATGCGCGACATCCTCGAAGACGCCGGTCTCGAACTCCGTCATGGCCCACGAACGGTCGCCGGAGCGCGCGACGACGCGGGCCTCGCTCTCGACGAGAACGGTAATGGCGAATGAGCTTCGCTCGCCGGTCGTTCTCGACGCGACAGTGCTCTCGAACCTCGCCATCACCGACGATGTCGACCGTCTCGATACGCTTCCGGCCCGTTTCGTGACCGTCGAAGCAGTCACGGACGAGCTTCGGACGGACTCGAAGCGGGGTACGATCATCTCGATCGGGCGATCGGCGCGACGGACGTGATCGCCGTCGAAAGCGAACCGGGAAACGACGTACTCGATCACCTCGATCGCGGGGAGTCGTACGCACTTGCCGCCACACGGGAGCGTTCAGGAACGCTCGCAACGGACGATCGTCCAGCGCGCGAGCTCGCGGCCGAACGCGACGTCGAACTCACTGGCTCAGTCGGTATTCTCGTTCGGCTCGTTCTCCGCGACGAACTCTCGGTCAGAGAGGCGGATGGGATTCTCGAACGGTGGGTCGAAGCGGGCCGCTACCGCTCTCCCGTCGAAAGCGTTCGTGAGGTCCTCGAACGAAGCGAGTGAACCGAAGTCGGTGGATCGAACCACGCGCCTCACACTGGAAAGTCGGCGTCGGGATCGACCACCCGATCCGGCTCGTCGGGCACGCGCCAGTCGGTCGTGAGTTCGAGAAGCTGGGCGAGGATGCGCCCGGTAGCCCCCCACACCACGTACTCGTCGACCCGGAAGAAGTGAAGCCGGATCTCGCCGTAGTATGGGTGATCGCGGCGTTCGGAGTCGTAGTTCGCCGGATCGGTGAGTGCCGCCACCGAGAGAACTGCAACCTCGGCGACCTCGCGCTCGTCGGGGACGTACTCGCGGTCGGGAACGCGGGCGACGAACGGCCGGACCGCGTACTCCGTCACGGTCCGGATGTCGTCGAGCCGGCCGACCACCTCGGCGGTCGCCGGATCGAGCCCGATCTCCTCGTTCGCCTCCCGGAGCGCGGTCGCGGTGAGGTCCTCGTCGCTCGGTTCGCGACCGCCGCCGGGAAAGCTCATCTGGCCCGGATGCTCGCCGAGGTGGTCGGCGCGCTTGGTAAAGAGGAGATGCGGCCCGTCCCCGCGGGTGATGACCGGCGCGAGCACGGCCGCCTCCCGCTGCTCGTCGGTGACCGCCGTGGCCGCGTACCGAGCCACCCGCGCGAGGTCCATATCCACCGGACGTACCGCCGGGGCTTAATTCGTCCGTTCGTCGATCTCGGCCGTGACGCTCTCGGCGCGCTCGTCGGCCGCATCCGTCTCCATCGTCGCGTCGTCGAGCCGGTCGCGAACGCCGCCGAGTTCGACCGGGGCCCACGCTTCGAGATCGTAGCTCACGTCCAACAGCTGGGAGATCCGCGCGTGGTCGTCGTCCGCGACCGCCCGCGCCGCGTCGGCACGAAATCGCTCCTCGGCGACGGCCCCGAGCGCCGCACGGTCGACCTCGCGCGGCTCGATATCGAGGATGTGTGGGAGGTCCTCGGCCCGGTCGGGAAGTGTCGGAAACGCCGTCGGACCGACGGCGAGCAGCGGTTCGTCCGCGGTCGGCTCCGACTGCGTCCCAGCGAGGTCCATGGGATCGATCGCGACGAGCCGGTAGGCCGTGATCGCGTCGTCGAACGCGCCCTCCGGTTCGAACTCGGTGCCACGCTTGAACGCGAGCTCGTCGCACGCCTGGAGTAGTTCGGGACGGGTGAGCGCCCCGAACAGGTCGACCACGCCCGCGAGCTCGTCGTGGCTGAACTCCATCGCGAGGCGTTTCGACGGGGCGTCGTTTAGCCCTTGGCGTCCGGCGTCGGTCCACTGCCTGTGGCGGCCGCGAGATCCGCTCGCGCCGCCTCGCGAACTCGCTCGGGATCGAGAGCTGTGTCTGCCCACGCCGGGAGCCTGGTGTCTGCACCCGGTGGTTCGATCGCCGCGGCGTACCGCGAGACCTGGTCGCGCTCGGCCGCCCGGTCGTAGTCGAGCCCGTTGTGCGCGGCGTCGGCGGCGTACTGGTCGACGAGCGTCCCCGCGGCGCTCTCGTAGCGCGCGGGGAGCGTCTCGTATGCCGGTTCGACGCCGTGTTTCTCGATCGTGCGAAAGACCGCCGCGCCGACCGCGCGGCTCATCGCCGCCAGCCCCGCCGACCCGCCGACGTCGCGGTGATCGTGGACGTGGGTGCCGAGGTCTACTTGAGCAGTGCCCGCGAACCCCACGGCGTCGAACGCGGCCCCGAGCGTGTCGATTTCGAGCCCCCACTCCCGACTCACCCGGAGCCGGCGCGCGAGATCGGCCGTGAGCGCGACCTCGCCCGCGAGCGCGTACCGGAACGAATCGAGATAGGAGAGGATCGCCGCGTCGTGGCGCTCGGCGAGCGCGCACACCAGGGGCGTGTAGAACAGCCGAAACAGCCGGCCGAACAGTCGATTGCGCTCGATGCGGGCGTAGTACCCCTTCACGAACCCGAACTCGTCCGCGAGCGGCGCGAGCAGCGTGGGAACGTCTCCCGCCGAGTACGAGGTCGCGTCGGCGTCGTGGATCACGACGTACTCGGTGTCGAGCGCGGCGACCCCGAGCGCCAGCCAGACGTCCCGCCCTTTGCCCTGTGCGCCGTCGAGACCGTGCTCGGCCAGGAGCGCCCGCACCCGCCGGCCGCCACACCAGAGCGTCTCGACCGGATCGAACGCCCCGAGCCACGCGTCGAACGCGCCGACGTTCTCGGGCTCGGTCCGGAGCGCGACGAGCACCCGTTCGGGGTCGACGTCCGCGAGCGTCGAAAGGACCCGCTCGGCCGCCGGCGTCCGGTACTCACGGTCGGTCATCGGCACGACGACGGTCGCCCGGTCGGTGGGCGCGTCCGGGACGGCGTCGCCGAAGTCGTGCAGCGTCGCGATCCGCTCCTGGACGTACTCCACGGCTACGCTCCCCGTCCGGCCGTCGTCACGATCGGCGACCGGTCGGCGCACAGCAGCGCGCGTCGTCCAGTCGCGACGATCGTTCGACCGGACATCCGATGCGGAACCGACGGACACAGCAGGCCGGACGGCGGGCTCCGTGACACGGTTGTCGGTACGCGGAGCGCACAATCAAGCCTTCCGGAACGCGTCGTGGTCGTCGACCCGTGGGGTCGGCGACACGGTCAGTTCTCGACGGTGGCGTCGTGAAAAGGCACGGGAGATGATGCCAGGGCAACGGACCGGATCCCGTGCGCACGGAACCAGAGGCGGTTCCACTCGAACGGACGATCCCCACCATTCAATACTTACTCCCTGCATCGTGTGTCACGTCGTGAAACATGTGTCACCCTCCGAACAGCGGAGGGGTCACTCCTGTGGAACCGGGGCGTCGGCGCGCGTGGCGGCGCTCCGGTGGTCGTCGTAGACGCCGCACGCCCACGTTCGGAGCGTCTCGTCGGTGCTGTCGAGACACTCGCGAAGGACGCCGCGCTCGTCGTGCGTGCTGATCAGCACGCGCTCGTCGAAGACCGCGAGACCGAACGCGAGGTCGTCGGGGTACAGGTACAGCGTGAAGTTGTCGAGCGAGTAGGCGTCGTCGAGTGCCTCCTCGTAGTCGGTCGAGGAGGTCTCGAACACCGACTCGTCGATGAGCATCTCCATCTCCGTGTCGGTGGCGATGAGTTCCTGGGCGGCCTCGTTGAACCGCGGGCTGACGACTCCCGAGATGGCGTAGAATTTCTCGGTCGTGGTCGTCGCGAGCCCGTCGGCGAAGTGGGCGGCCGCCGCGTGGGGGTTTTCGGGCGTGCTCGTCACGAGGGTCGCCTCCGAGAGCGCGGCGAGCGGGAGCGTAGTGGCGAGGTCGCCGAGCCGATTCAGGAACGGCCCCCACTCGTCCACCCGGTCGATCGCGGATTCGAGCGCCGCGTAGTGGCCGAGAACGAGGTCACCACCGACGGTGAGGCGGTACTCGCCGTCGATCTGTTCCACCCAGCCTCGGTCGGTGAGCCCGTCGAGCGCGCGGTGGACGGTCGAGCGCGACAGGTCGCACGCCTCGGTGAGTTCGCACTGGCGGTGGGGCTGCTCGCGGAGCGTTTCGAGGATCCGCACCCGGTTCGCCGAGCCGGCCAGAAACGCGACGTGCTCGCGCGGTCCCATTGGTTCGGACCTCTTGGACATGACGGTATATGTCTTTTGGAGGCCTGGGAGGAAAGTCACATCCGACCCACGAGTCGAGGGCTCGCTCACTCGAACGTCGCGTCGAACGCGTCCGCCCCCATCGCGTCCGCCCGCCCCGAATCGACGTTCGCCACGACGTGTTCCGGACTGCGCATCCCGACGAGCGCGCACGTCACGCCAGGCCCCGAGCGCGCGAACGTGAGCGCCTTCGCGGCCGGCGTGTCGCCGTCGAGTCGGTCGGCGACGTCGGTCGGGATTTCGTCCGCGAGGCGACCCTGAGCGAGCGGGGCGCTCACGAACACGTCGAGTCCGGCCTCGCGTGCGAACCGGAGCGCACTTTGGGGGCCATCGGGCCCGTCGTGGGCCGCGACGGTGAACGCGTCGGCCATGACGACGTTGAACGGGAGCTGAACGGCGCGAAAGTGAGTCGCGTCGTTGCCCGCGGTCCGGGCGGCGTCGCGGGCGCGCGAGACGACCTCCGGGAGCGAGAGGTGGTTCGGATCGTCGGGTGCGACACGGAACGCGTCCCACGTCGCGACGCCGTAGTGTCGGAGGTCCCCCACAGCGGCACGCTCCTCGAGCCTCGCGAACGTCGCCTCCAGATCGTCGTAGACGGCCCCACGCGAGCGCTCGTCGAGCTGGAACTCGGGGTTGTGGACGTAGTAGCAGTCGACCGTCTCGATCCCGAGGTTCGCGAGCGAACGGTCGAGCTGATCGTCGACGAACGCGGGCGCGAGGCAGTGCATTCCGCGAACGAGGTCGTCGGGGTCGATGATCCCGCTCTCGACGTACTCTTCGCGGACGAACTTTCCGGGGTCGTCGGGTCGCTCGCCGTCGAAGGGGACGAACCCGCCCTTGGTGGCGATCGCCACCGCGTCGCGATCGACCTCGGCGGCATCGAGCGCGCGCCCGACGACCCGCTCCGAACGCTGGTGACGGTAGTTGATCGCGGTGTCGAGCACGTTGATCCCGGATTCGAGCGCCCGCACGACCGAGGCGTGGTACGAGTCGTCGACTTCGTCAGTTGGGTCGCCGAGGTAGGTGCCGAGGCCGATGCTGGAGACGATGCAGTCGCCGAAGCGCCGGAAGTACGTCCGGCCGAATTCTTCAGTATGGCGGTCGCGGTACGCCCACGTCGCCTCGCTGGTTGCCATGCGGGCGATTGGTGGCTCGTGGGGATATGCTGTCGGTCGGAGCGGCTACCGCGAGGTTCCGCGGGCCACTGTACTCGCGGGAGTTCGCCTGGACGTCACGGTGGGCGGTCGCCGACGACGAGCTCGGTTTCCACCAGCCGCTCGTGCGCACGCCGGAACCGCTCGGAGAGCGCCTGGTGGGAGATGTCGAGATCGTCGGCGAGATCGGCCGCCGTGATGTCGCGCGGGATCTCGTAGTATCCGGCCTCGAACGCAGTGAGAAGTGCCTCGCGCTGTTCGTCGGTCAGCTCCGACCGGGCCGACCCGCCACCGTCGAAAGTCGAAATCCTCCGGCACTCGTCCCCACAATCGAGGTCGTCCATGGCGTCGTGCGCCCGTGCGATCCCGTCGCGGTCGGGAGCCAGCAGCCGGAGTTTCCATTCGCCGCCCGCCCCCCGCATGGACAGGAGCGTGACGTCCGCGGCGACGAGTCGTTGGATGAGCCGGCGGGGGCGACCGTCCCACGTCACCCGATACGTCCACCCGTCCGCGCGCTCGCCGAAGCGCTCGACCGCCGCGACCCCTGAATCGGATCGCAGTGCGGCGTCGACGGCGCGCTCGCGCTCCTCGGTCCGGACGACCAACAGCGCGTGGTCGTCGGGGTTGGCGATGGCGGCTTCGCACTCGACGCGCGCGTCGGGAACCCGCTCGAACAGGTCGGCGAGCGCGAACCCCTTCGCCGGAAGCACGAACTGTGCGGTGCTCGCGTCGGTGGATGTCGAGGGCGTCCGCGGCGTCGGGGCTCCCGCCGAATCGGTACGTTCGCTCATTTGTTGGCATGCCGCGACGAATGTGCCTCACGGACTTCGGCCCCCGAGCGGAGTTTGTCCTCGCAGTTCGGACAGACGCGCACGTCGTCCATTCCCGTCGGGGCGAACACTCGCACGTACCGGTCGGTCACGAATCCCTTGCAGTTTTTGCAAGCGGGCATGGTAAGCAAAGAGAACGGCCGACTATCGGATTGGGGTTGGCAGTACCCTTGTACCCGTTTTAGTAAGGGGGGGGGAATGAAACTCGAGTCGACCTCACGGTTCCGTGCTCGCTCAGGTCGGGACGTCGGCACAGTGGCTCGGCGTGGCGGCCGCGCGGTCAGCTGTCGAGCATGACCGTGTTGGCGAAGACGCGGTGGGTGCCGCGGTTGAGTCGACGGGCGAACGCCTGGCGGCTGATGTCGGTCGCCGTCCCGAGTTCGGTGAGCGAGGTGGTGCGGGGGACCTCGTAGTAGCCCGCCTCGAACGCGCGCGTGACCGCCTCGTGTTGTTTCGCCGAAAGCCCGAACTGAGGTTCGTCGGGCTCCTCGGGTTCGGGGTGGATCTCCTTCACTGTCACGGGAACGTCGTGGGTGAGGCAGTCGTCGTAGAACGACGAGAGCGCCTCGCGGTCGCCGGCACGAAGCGCGAAGGTCCATTCCTCGGCGGTGCCGGTGGCCCACTCGACGATGATCTCGTTGGTCGCGATCGCGGTGAGAAAGCCGTCGACGCCGTCGGCCCACTCGATCTCGTAGAGGACCTTCCCGGCGAGACCGTTGAGCCTGGTGAGCGCGCCGACGATCGGGTCGTCGCGGACCGTCGCCTCGAACGATTCGATGTCGCCGTCGAAGTTCGTGACCCAGAAATGCGGCAGGGGATCGTCGGTGATGGCGACGAACTCGCTGAGTTCGATCTCGGCGGCCGTGCCCGTGAACACCTGCCCGAGTTCGAAGCCCCCGGCCGGCAGGCTGATGCGCGCGATGACGCTCATCGGTCTACCGCTCCCTCCCGTTCCGATCGGTGATACTGCGATTCGTGCGGGCGGCCGTCGTGTGTGGTGCGTGCATCGGTAGATCACCGTGCTGAGCTCGCTCTTGGAATGGAGAATTCCCCTGCCTGCCTCCCCACGGCCGGCCGGTTGTCCGCGCTGGGAACGCCCATCAGTGTGACTGCAAGTCCCGTACTGAATGGCAAGGGGTTGCATACGTAAAGGTGCTGTGACAACTGTGGGTTACAGCGTCGGTGAAATCGGGGACGCACTACTCGTCGCGGAGTTCGCTGTCGACGTGGTGGCCGGTTTCGGTGGCGTGCTCGATGGCGAGTGTGCCGAGTTCGTGACGATCGTGGTCCTCGATGCTGGCGGACCACTCGCAGTCGTGGCAGTAGTTGCACTCGACCCAGCGCACACGAGTCGCTACGCCGCCCTCCCTCATTGTAGTTCGTGTTGCATATGTCACCGGTTCATACGCAGCACGTCGATCGGACCGGCGCGAGAGGGCTGTAAACTATCGCCTCATCCACCCCGGTACGCGTCGATCGCCGCCCGGTAGCCCTCGCGGTAGGTCGGGTACGTGAGTTCGTAGCCGAGATCGCGGAGCCTGTCGTTCGCACACCGTTTCGAGGTCTCGATACGCCGTCGTGCAGCGTCCGAGAGATCGCCGTCTTCGAGGCGCTCGGCTTTCGTTCGCTTCTCGGGGCGCGGAACGTCGCACTCGTCGGCGAGCCAGTCGGCGAAGGCGTGCTTCGAGACGGGTTCGTCGTCGACCACGAGCACCGTGTCGTCGCGGGCGGCGTCGGCGTCGAGGAGGAACCGGATCGCGCCGGCGGCGTCGTCGCGGTGGATCATGTTGAGATAGCCCGCCGTCACGGGGCCATCGAGGTAGCGATCGAGCCGGTAGCGGTCGGGGCCGTACAGCCCCGCGAACCGCGCGACCGTTCCCGCAATACCGTGATCGCTGGTTTCCTCGCGGGCGATTCGCTCGGCTTCGGCGAGCACCTCTGTCTTCTCGGTCGTCGGCTCGATCGGGGTGTCCTCGTCGACCCAGCCGCCGTCGTGATCGCCGTAGACGCCGGTCGAGGAGGTGTAGACCAGGCGGTCGGGCGCGTGGTCGCGCGCGCCGAAGACCCCGATCGCGGTCCGGAGGCCGTCCACGTAAATCTCGCGCGCAGCGTCGGCCCCTCGCCCGCCCGAACTCGCCGCGAACACCACGGCGTCGACGTCTGGAACGCGCGCGAGGGCGTCGGGATCGGTGACGTCCGCTTGGATGGCCTCGAACCCGGCGTGTTCGATCCGTTCGACGCCGTCCGCCGAGCGGCGCACCCCGACGACGTCGTGATCGGGTGCGAGCTGGCGACCGAGTTCGAGGCCGACGTAGCCACACCCCAAAACGACGACGCGACTCACGGTTTGCGCTCCTCGATGTAGCCGTGGATCGTGGCGAGTTCGTCGAGGTCCATCGGGAGCCGGCCCTCGATCTTCTGCTGGATCTCGCGGGCGTCGAGCGCGCCGTCGATCCCCGATTCGACCGCCTCGACGTCGAGCACGGCGGTGGTCATCCCCATCAGGAGGTGATCGCGGGTTTCGAGCACGATGGCCTCCGCGTCGGGTTCGTCCTCACTCACGGAGAGGATCGCCGCTGCCTCTTCGAGCGTGAGTTCGGGTGATTCGCCCTCGGCGAGCACGTCGACCGGTTCGCTCGCGACGCCAGCCTCGTCGGCGACGACCTCGACACCGTGTTCCTCGATCACGGTCCGGAGGCGCTGGTCGTAGCGCGCGCGGAGTTCGTCGGGCGAGAGACTGCCCGCATCGTCGACGTCGTGGAGCATATTCGGAGTACCGCTCGCCGACGTAAGTGAATTGAGTTCGGTCGCGGAGCGGGCGGCGAACGCGTCGTCGTAGCTCGCGATGCGCCCCAATCCCTCGATCAGCCCCGTTGTGGCGGCGAACTCCGCAACGGGTCCGGTGCGGCCGGCCGCGACGCGGGCCGCACCGAGCGGGTCGCCGAGTGCGCGCGCCGCCAGCGCCTGATCGTGGCCTGCGGCGAGCGCGACGAACCGGTCGGCGGCGATCAGCAGCGCCGTTGCCCCGTCGTCGTAGACGTACTCCCCGGTCTCGATCCGGGTTCGCACGCTGGCGACGGACCGGCCGACGAGTGCGCCGACGACACTCGCACGACAGGCAGGGCTCGCCGCCAGACGACCCTCCTCCGGGCAGTCGGTGGCGTCGACGACGAGTCGGTGACCCTCGATGCGTGGCTCACAGCCGCAGTCGTCGACTCGTCTGCCCGCTATCGACTGGCCCGACGCATCCTGCATGCCGCACGGTGGCTTCGGCTTCCGATTTGAACCTTCGCCGGCAGCGGTTGGGTGGTTGTAGTGCGGCCGCGGTCGCGGTGCGGTCCCTGGCGTCCCGACGAGCGTAGCGAGTCGGGGCTCAGGAGAGTTTGCTCTCCTGGTGGATGAAGGGCGAGCGAACGGAGTGAGCGAGGGCTTCGGCGGTGCTGTGCGGTGGCGGTTGCGGGGAGCGCCAGCAGTCGTACCCCGAGTGAGCGCGAAGTCGTCCGAAACGGCTTCGCCGTTTCGTGATGCCGAAAATCGCGGCGCGATTTTCGGACCACGCGAACGAGCGGGTGTTTTTAGTCGAGGTTTTTTGCAAGGTCGTACGGAACGGCGGAGCCGTTCCGTGATGCCAGAAATCTCTGATTTCTGAGCACCCCGAGGGAGCGAAGTGACCGAGTGGGGACGAAGTAAAAAAGTCGTCAGGCGAGACTCGACCCGTCGAACTCACTGCGGTCGTAGTCGATCTCCATCGCGTCGAGCAGCGTCGGAGCGATGTCGAACAGGTCGGTGTCGTCACCGACCCGAGCATTGGCGTCGTCGACGAACAGGCAGGCGTTGTCGAAGCTGTGCATCCCGTTGCGCGGCCCGGTGTCGAAGACGCTGCCGTGGCCAGAGAAGCCCGCCTTGAGGTCGAAGCCGTGGTTCGGGATCGCCACCAGATCGGGCGCGATGTCGTCGTGAGCGCCGCGGAAGGCGTCCTCCTTCTCGACGACGCGCTCGCAGACCTTCCGGCCGTCGGGGCCTTCGAGCGTTTCGAGCGCCTTCTTCAGCTCGGTGCGTTTCTCCTCGTAGTCGTCCTCGGCGACGCCGCCGCGTGGCTCGCGGCCCTCGAGGTTGATGTAGAAGCGACCCGGAATGAACGCGTAGGCCTCGGTGTCATCGGAGATGTCCGCGAGGCTCTCGTGGTCGTCCTCGGCGAAGTCGAGCCAGCCCTCCTGTTCGAGCCACTCGTTGAAGTGGACCTCGTGGTCCTGGACGGTGAAGCCGTGATCGGAGGCGACCGCCATCGTGACGTCGTCGGGGAGCATCTCGCGCAGCCGGCCGAGGTACTCGTCGACCTTCTTGTAGAACTCGAAGAACTCCTGCTTGTACTCGCCGTCACGCTCGTAGTCCTCGAACAGGAAGTGGTTCACCCGGTCGGTGGTCATGAACACGCCGAAGAGGAGGTCCCAGTCGTCCTGCTCGACGTAGTGCGAGAAGGCCTCGAAGCGCGCGTCGAGCGTGGCGTGGGCGTCCTCGAGGAACTCGGTCTTGTCGTCGTCGTGACCGAGCTTCGCGTTGTTGTCGATCCGGTAGTCGAGCGCGTTGAGAGTATCCCGGAGTTCGTCGGGGTAGGCGGCTTCGTCGACGCCGGGCGAGAGAAAGCCCGAGACCATCCGCTGGACGTCGCGCTGGGGCGGGAACGTCACGGGGACGTTCATCACGGTGGCGTCGCGGCCCTCGTCCTCGACGCGGTCCCAGACCCGGGTCGCCTGCACGTCCCGGCCCATCGGCACGTAGGTGTCGTAGGAGCCGACCTCCCGATCCTGGAAGCCGTAGACGCCGGTCTCGCCGGGGTTCACACCGGTCGTGAGCGAGGGCCAGCACGCGCTCGATTCGGGAGGCACGATCGAGTCGATCGCGCCCGCGCTGCCGTCGCGGGCGAGCGCGGTGAGGTTCTCGAAGACGTCCGGGTTGTCCTCGATCAGGCTGTACGGAACGCCGTCGATGCCGAAGAAGGCGACGCGCGGGGCGTCGTCGCCGCGGATGCGGTCGAACAGTCCCATGGGGCGGCTACTCCCGAGGGGCACAAAGAACGTTCGTTTCGGCATCACCCCTCACGGCGTCGGGACTGTCGGGGAGCCGTCGCGCGGTCAGTGCTCGCCGAGCGGCTGTCCACAGGCCGGACAGCGCGCTGTCCCGTCGTCCGCGTCGTCGGATTCGGGCGCGAGACTTTCGGGAACCACCGTCAGGTGATGCAAGCCAGCAGCGGGACGTTTTGCGGCCATCACGACCATCGCTACGGCTCCCGTCCTCAAAAGACTACCCATAATTCTAACACATTCGCCCCGACACCTGCATAACCGTGAGGAATACGAGGGTTTTCCCCGGCGGAACTCGTCGGTCGAGTATGTTCGAGCGAAACGTCGGTGGCTTCGATCGGATCGCTCGCGGCGTGGTAGGCACGTGCCTCGTCGCGGTCGCGTTCGGCGCGCTTCGCGCCGATCGGCGCTCGATGGCGGTCGTCGCGGCGCTCGGGAGCGCCGGCCTGCTGTTCAACTTCGCCACGGCGCGCTGTGGGTTGAACAAGCTGCTCGGTGTCGACACCTGTCCGCGGGAGTGACGGCTCGCGTGCTTGACTTTTGTGGTGGCGTGCGCTCACGCTCGTGTGTGAGCGGTGCGAGGCGCGAACGGAGTGAAGCGCCTCGATGCGAGCGGGGAGCACAGCGACCCGTGAGCGACAGCGAGCACCGAGCGTGCAACACCGTGCGAGGGATGACTGAGTGAGGGCCATCGGCCCGAGCGAAGGAATCGGCTGGGGAGGGTGTGGCACTCATTTGTGTCGGATGTAGCATCCGAAACCGTTACTGAGCCGAGAACAGGCACTTCTCCGTCGAATCAGCATACCGATCTTCCCACAAAAACGACTCGCGGACTCAGCCGAACTGTTCGGCGTAGAGGTCCTGGGCGTGTTCGATCGCGTCGTAGGCCGCCTGGCGATCCTCCCAGCCCTGGGTCTCGACTTCCTTCCCTTCCTCCAGGTTCTTGTACGTCTCGAAGAACTCGTCGATCTCGTCGAGCTGTTGCTGGGGGATGTCCTCCAGATCCTCGATGTGATCGTAGCGGGGATCCTCGCTCGGAACGGCGATCACCTTGTCGTCCTGCTCGCCGTCGTCGTCCATCCGCATCAGCGCCACGGGGCGGGCCTCGATGATGCAGCCGGGGAACGTCCGATCCTCGACGAGCACCAGGACGTCGAAGGGGTCCTCGTCGTCGTAGTAGCTCTGTGGGATGAACCCGTAGTCGGAGGGGTAGTGAACGTTCGAGTGGAGCACGCGATCGAGGACGACGCCGGGAACGTCCTTGTCGTACTCGTACTTGTTGCGCTCGCCCTTGAGACACTCCACGACCGCGTAGATCTCTTCCGGCGGATCGGGGCCCGTTTCGAGGTCTTCCCAGAGGTTCGTCATCGACCGAACCTGCACGAGGCAGCCAAAAAGTATTTTCTGTTCGCCCTGCACCGGTGAGTATCGACCGCGATGACGGGGTACTCCCCAAGAATATTCCTCGGTTGTAGCAGTATTCGCCGCTGAAATCGGCAGTTCGCGATTGCGGTTGCAAACTATTAAATAGACGGATGACATATCTTGCTTCGATGTCAGAGGCACAGGCGGCACCGGACCGGAGCATCGCCCGAGACCTGACGGCTTTCCAACAAAACATCCTCGTCATCCTTTCGGACGAGCCGATGTACGGCCTGGCGATCAAGCGCCAGCTCGAGGAGTACTACGACTCGGAGGTCAACCACGGCCGACTCTACCCCAACCTCGACGACCTCGTGGAGCTCGACCTCGTCGCGAAGAGCGAACTCGACAAGCGCACCAACCAGTACGAGCTGACCGACGCGGGCTACGACGCCGTCGTCGACAAGCTCGACTGGACGTTCTCGAAGTTCGTGACCGACGGCGACCGCGCCGACACCGTGCGCGATCTCGTCGACGACAGCGCGTAAGACGGCGACCGACGGCGATTTTTGCGGTACGTGACGGCCCTCGCGAGTGCCGGCTACGGCTCCGTGGCGTCCACGACTTCGTAGCTCACGTTGCCGTCGCGGAGCTCGCCAGTGTGGGCCGACAGTCGATCCGCGACCGCGAGCAGACAGACGTCGAGCCCCTTCGTGGCGGCCTCTCGAACCGCGGTCGCCGTCCCGAACCGGATGTCGGGGTCGACGTCCGCCGTCCGCGCCGCGGCGAGGGCCTCGGTGCCCGCCGTCGCCACGAGGTCGTGGTCCGCAGCGGCGTCGGCGACCGTCTCGGAATCGAGCGCCGCGCTGCCGCCGTCCTGGACCTGTGGCACCGACAGCACCGTCACCGTCCCCAGCTCGTAGTCGAGCACACCCGTGAAATCCGTCACACCGACGTCCTCGCCGGCCGCGGCGTCGGTGACGGCGATCGCGGTTGCGCTCCCCGCACCGCCCGCCGTCGCGCGGAGCACGCCGTCGCCCATCGCGAGCGAGACCGTCGATCCCTCGTCGATCGCGGTCGTGGCGAGCGCGGTGTCCACCTCGACCTCCTCGATGACGTCCGCCGCGACGTGATCGACGAATGCGCGGAGCTCGTCGGTCCGAGTCATCAGCCAGTCGACGCCCTCCTTGGTCACCTCGTACCGCCCCCGGCCGTGTTTCTCGACGTACCCCTCCTCGATCAGGTCCTTCAGGTAGTCACTCACCGCCTGGGAGGTGACGCCGATCGCATCGGCGACCTCGCGCTGGCTGACCGCCGGCTGGCGCTCGGCGATCCCCGTGAGGATCCGATACCGGGTGGCGTTGCGCTTGCTCCGGAGCACCCCTGCCTCCCTGGCGTCGTCCGCGTTCGTCATTGCCGGCGGTGCGCACCGCGAACGCAAGTAGTTTTGGCGTACTCCCGACGCAGTTGTGCTTCGGCGCCGTTCGTCGCTCGTTGACGCAACTCCAGTTGTATCGGTGCGACTGTCGTTGATTTTCGCTCTACCGGAGTTGTTTCGGGTCGTTCGGGGCACGACGACCACGCTGCGATCGCACCCCGATCGCCGAGCACCGTTCGAGACGGCCGACGAGCAGTCGGTGCTCGTGTCGCCCACCGGGACGGCCGAAGAAGCGGGCCGAAACCAGCGATCCACGCGGAAGAGCAACTACTATTGTGCTACACCAACCACGGTTGGTAGTGACGGGGCTGCGAGTCGGGACGGGAGGACGACGCACCAACCAGCGATGGGGACGGAGCTGATCGCCCGGTGAGGTTCGTCGTCGTCGCCGGAAGCACGGCAACCGCGAGGATCGAGGGGATCAGCGCCGCCGGCGCGGAGCCGGCCGCCACGGTGCACACACCGAGCGCCGACTGTGAGATGGTCGCGTACGGCCGGCCGGTACGCTCGCCGGTCGTTCCGATCAGTCCGTCGGGCTGTCCGACGCCGGCAGTCGTCACCCGCGCGGTCCACGAGCTGGCGGGGTTCGAGACCGTCACGATCGACGCGGGGCTCGCTCGATCGACCGCCGCGCCGACCGTCGAGGTGGGTGGCGAACCAGGCCAGGACGTCCGGACGGGGCAGGCGGTCCCCGGAGCCAGAGACGTCTTCGCGGCCGCCGAGGCGTACGCACGCGGGCTTCCGGACGACGACCTCGTGATCGGCGAGACGATCCCTGGCGGGACGACCACCGCACGCTGTGTTCTCGCCGCGCTGGGCGAGCGCGAGGCGACCTCGTCGTCGCTCGCCGAGAACCCGCTCGCGCTCAAGCGGCGGGTGGTCGACCAGGCGCTCGACGCGGCCGGAATCGCGCGTGACGGGGCTGCCGGCGCACCGCTCGAAGCGGGGCGGGCGGTCGGCGATCCGGTGCTCGCCGCGGTCGCGGGGCTCGTCGCCGGGGCGACCGCGACCGACACCGCGGTCACGCTCGCTGGCGGAACCCAGCTCTGTGCCGCCGCCGCGCTCGCCCGCCACGCGGGCGTGGACGCACCGCTCTCGCTCGCCACGACGTCGTTTCTCGCCGCGGATCGAACCGCGGACGTCGAGGGCCTGGCGAGCGATCTCGACCTCGATCTGACGATCACCGATCCGGGCTTCGATCGGCGGTCCCATCCCGCGCTCGACGCCTACGTCGCGGGCGAAGCCAAGGAGGGCGTCGGGATGGGGGGCGCGCTCGCGCTGGCCGAACGCCAAGGAATCCCGATGGCCGACGTCCGTGATCGCGTCGTCGCGATCCACGACCGACTGCTGGCGACCGAGCCCCGGGTCGAACCATGAAGGGCGTCGTGATCGGCGGCACGCGATCCGGCGTCGGCAAGACCGTCGCCACGCTCGCGGTCGTCCGCGCGCTCGAAGCGGCGGGCCACACGGTCCAGCCCGCGAAGGCCGGCCCGGACTTCATCGATCCCAGCCACCACACCGCTATCCTCGGTTCCGACGGTTCTGGGAACCACGACAGAGAGCGCGCCTCGCGCACCCTCGACGTCTGGCTCGAAGGCACTGATGGGCTCAGACGGAACTACGCCCGCGGCGAGGGCGACGTCTGTGTCGTCGAGGGCGTGATGGGGCTGTACGACGGCGACCGATCGAGCACGGCGATGGTCGCCGAATCGCTCGACCTCCCGGTGATCCTGACTGTGGACGCGAGCGCCGGCATGGAGAGCGTCGCGGCGACCGCAGTCGGCTTTCGTGAGTACGCCGCTCACGCCGGACGCGACGTCGACGTCGTGGGGATCGTCGCCCAGCGCGCCCACGGCGGTCGCCACGAGCGTGGGATCAGGGAGGCGCTGCCCGACGATCTCGCGTACTTCGGTCGGATACCGCCCGAACCCGATCTCGAAATCCCGGATCGTCACCTCGGCCTCCACATGGGTGACGAGGCACCGATCGACCCCGCAACGCTCGACGAGGTGGCGACACACGTACGAACTGACCGGCTACTCGATGTCGCTCGCGAACCGCCCGCAGTCGATTCCATCGATCCGGAGCCAACCCGCGGGAAGCGCGTCGCGGTCGCGCGCGACGCGGCGTTCCGGTTCGTCTACCCCGCGACGATGGAGCGCCTCCGGGTGCGCACCGAGGTCGTGACGTTCGCCCCGACTGCGGGCGACGACGTGCCTCAAGCCGACGGGATCTATCTTCCGGGGGGCTACCCGGAGCTTCACGCCGCCGCGCTTGCCGACGGACCGGCGCTCGCCACCCTCCGCGATCGCGCCGGGGAGGGCGTCCCGATCCTCGGCGAGTGCGGCGGGATGATGGTGCTCGCCGAGTCGCTCACGACCGTCGACGGCGACACCCACGAGATGGCGGGCGTCCTCCCCGCCACGATCGAGATGCGCGATCGGTACCAGGCGCTCGATCACGTCGAACTCAGCGCACGCGCATCGACGCTGACCGCAAACGCGAACGACTCCCTTCGCGGTCACGAGTTCCATTACTCGACGGCGACCGTCGACGCCGACGCGCGCTTCGCCTTCGACGTCGAGCGCGGTGAAGGGATCGACGGGGAGCACGACGGGCTCACGGAGTACCGCACGCTCGGGACCTACGCCCACGTCCACCCCGAGAGCACCGCGTTCGATGAGTTCGTGGACGCGCTATGATCGCCGGAGAGACGATGATCGCCGGAGGACGGGATCGATGAGCCTCACAGCTGTCGGAGCGCTCGGCGTGGGCCTCGTGCTCGACACGGTCTTCGAGGAGTTCCCACAGCGCGTCCATCCGGTCGCGTTGTTCGGGCGAGTCGTCGCACCGCTCGATCGATCGTGGTCGCATCCGCGGTTCGTCGGAGCGACGATCGCGCTCTGCCTCCCGATCGGTGCTGCCGTGGTCGCTGGGTTCGCCACCGCCCTCGTGGTCGCCGCGAACCCGGCCGTCGGCGGCGTGGTCGCCGGCCTCGTGGTGTTCGCCACGACGAGCCTGGCACGATTGGTGTCGGTCGCGGAGGACGTGATCGATCTGACCGCGACCGACCCAGCGGCTGCTCGGGGATCGATCCGGGCGCTCGTCGGACGGAAGACCGACGATCTCACCCCGGCACAGTTGCGGAGCGCGGCGGTCGAGAGCGCGGCCGAGAACCTCGCAGATGGGCTGGTCGCACCCCTGGTAGCGTTCGCGCTCGGCGCGCGCGTCTCGCTCGCAGTCGGCGTGGCGGGCGCGGTGTGGGTGAAGGCCGTCAACACGCTCGACTCGATGCTTGGCTACCGCTCGAAGCCCGTCGGCGGGGCGAGCGCGCGACTCGACGATCTCGTGATGTGGGTGCCGGCCCGTGCGAGCGCCGTGCTGCTCGCGGTCGCGGGTCGATCGCCGCGTGCGCTGCTCCAGGCTCAGAAGTGGAGCCACTCGCCCACCTCGCCGAACTCGGGTTGGCCGATGGCGACGCTCGCCACGGCGCTCGACGTTCGCCTCGAAAAGCGCGGCGCGTACGTTCTCAACCCCGATACCGACCTGCCGAGCGTCGAGCGGGCGCACGAGGGGGTTCGCGTCGTCGGAATCGCAGGACTGGGCGCGTTCGCCCTCGCGGGGATGATCGCGTGGTTCTGACCGCGCTCCGGGGCGCGCTCGGCTTTCTCTCCCGGCTCCCGATCGGGCGCGACGCCGACGCGTGGACGGCGTTCGCCGAGCGGCCGATCGCCTTCCCGCTCGCCGGCTATCCGCTCGGCGCGCTCGTCGCCCTCCCGCTCCTCGTGCCAGGCCCGCCGGCGACCGTCGGGATCGTGTTCGCCGTCGGCGTCTACGCCGTGACTGGGATCAACCACGTCGACGGGGTGGCGGACCTCGGCGACGCGCTCGTAATCCACGGCGACGCAGCCGCGCGGCGCGAGATCATGAAGGACACCACGCTCGGCGTCGGTGGCGCGCTCGCGGTCGCGCTGGTCGTGGCCGGTCTCGTCGCCGCAGGGAGCGCGATCGCGGCGCTGCCGGCGCGGGCCGTGCTCCTCGCCGTCGCCGCGGAGGTGGGCGCGAAGGCCGGGATGGCGACGTTGGTCTGTGTCGGCTCCTCTCCCCACGACGGACTCGGCGCGGGGTTCACGACGAACGCCGGCCCGCGGGCGCTGACTCCGGTCTGGCTGCTCGTCCTGCCGGCAGCCCTCCTCGCGTGGCCCGCGATCGTCCCTGCCGCGGCAGCGCTCCTCGCTGCCGCGATCGCGACGCTCGTCGTACTCCGGTGGGCGCGAGCACATCTCGGTGGCGTCACTGGCGACGTTCTCGGCGCGACCAACGAGATCGCGCGCGTCACGGCGCTCCACGTGGGGGTGATCGCGTGGACGCACTGGTGATGTGCGGCGGTCGCGGCACTCGTCTCGACACCGACACCGAGAAACCGCTGTACGAGATCGGCGGCCGATCGATGGTCGATCGCGTGATCGGCGCGCTCCGCGCTAGCCGGATCGAGGCGATCCACGCGGTCGGGTCGCCGAACGCGCCGCGGACGCGTGAGCACCTTGATCCAGGCCGTTCCGACGCCTCCCGAGATGGCACTCGACGCCGCAATCCGCACGTCGAGTCGTTCGTCGAAGCCCCCGGCGAGGGCTACGTCGCCGATCTCACGGTCGCACTCGATTCGATCGATCCACCCGTGCTGACGGTTGCGGCGGACCTCCCGTTGCTCGCGGGCGAAAGCGTCGGTCGGGTTCTCGACGCCCACGAGAGCGCCTCGCTCGCGGTCTGCGTTCCCGTCACGCTCAAGCGGACGCTCGGCGTGAGCGTCGACACGACGATGGAACACGATGGACGAACGGTCGCACCGACCGGCATCAACGTCGTTGGAGCCGGCGACACCGAAACGACGCTCGTGAGCCACGACGAGCGCCTCGCGGTCAACGTCAACCGGCGCGCGGACGCCCGGATTGCGGAGGCGCTCGCGTGAACCTCGACGACGCGCTCGGCGTCGGCAGAGCGCCACACGGCAGCAGCGACGATCCAGAGGTGGTCGATTTCAGCGCCAACACCAACCCCCGAGTGCCCGAGGGAGTCGAGGCGGTCTACCGCGACGCGTTCGCCGAGTCTCGATCGTATCCATCCGAGCCGCCGGCTGACTACCGTGACGCCGCGGCAGAGTACGTCGACTGCCGGGCCGACCAGGTAGTGCCGACTCCTGGCGGCCTCGCGGCCATTCGCGCCGTCGTCGATCTCGCGGTCTCGCCCGGCGACTCGGCGCTGGTTCCGTTCCCGAGCTTCGGCGAGTACGCCCGCGAAGTCCGACTTCAGGGTGGTAAACCGTCGTTCGTTCCCCACGACGCGGTGCTCGATGTCGACAGGGATGACCTCGCTGAGAACGCCCTCGTGATCGTCTGCAACCCGAACAACCCGACCGGCGACGCGTACGACCACGACGCCCTCGACGGGTTCGTAGCGCGGTGTCGCGACGCCGGCACGCCGCTGCTCGTCGACGAGGCGTTTCTGGGGTTCACCGATCGGCCGTCGCTCGCCGGGACGCCGGGCGTCGTGATCGCGCGATCGCTGACGAAGTTGTTCGGGCTGCCGGGACTCCGGGCCGGGTTCGCGGTCGCCACGGGCGAGTACGAAGAGGCGTTGACCGCCACACGCCGGCCGTGGGACGTGAGCGGGCCCGCGCTGTCGACCGGAGCGTACTGTATGCGTGAGACGGAGTTCGTCGCGGAAACCCGGGAACGCGTCCGCTCGGAGCGCTCCCGGCTCCGTGACGCGCTCTCCGCGCAGTTCGACGTTCATTCCTCGGACGCGCCGTTCCTGCTGTGTGACGTCGGCGAACGTGACGTCGACAGGATTCTCGAACACGCCCGCAATCGCGGTCTCGCGCTTCGAGATGCCAGAACGTTCCGCGGACTCGACTCCCACATCCGGGTCGCGGTACGGCTCCCCGCAGAGAACGACCGGCTGATCGAGGTGCTCGGGGATGTTTGAGGCGAGCGTCGAGGCTGGTGTCCTCCAGCTCGCGAAGCGGGACACCAACTGGCTCTCGACGGGCTGGGACGGCGGGTTCGAGCGCGCGGACGCCGCCTACAACGTCTCGGTTCCCGAGGGCTGGAGTCGGACGGATCTCGGGACCTACGTCACGGAACGGCGCGATCGGGCCGGGTTCGATCTTTCGGGGCCGGCGCTGCTCACCGGCGTCGACCTGCAACACGCCCGCGGCGCACGGCTCGACTCGGTCGTGGCGTACGCCACCGCAGGCGTGTCGAACCCTGCCGCGCTCCCTCAGGAGCCCTCGTCGTCTCCCGTCCGGGATGCCGACGTCGACGACCGAGCCGACGAGCCGGACGGCGTCGGCACGGTCAACATCGTCGTTGGGACGACGCGAGCACTCGACGACGCCGGGATCGCGAACCTGCTCGCGGTCGCCGTCGAGGCGAAGACCGCGACGCTGCTCGCGGCGACGGGCTTTCCGGGGACGACCACCGACGCGGTCGTCGTAGGCTGTGATCCCGACGGCGACCCCGCACAGTTCACCGGCAGCGCGACCCCGGTCGGGGCCGCGGCGCGCGCCTGCGTCCGCGAGGCGGTGCGTGCGAGCCTCGCGTCGCGGTACGAGCACCGCACAATCCCTTCGAGCGTGACCGACGCCGAGTACGGCGTCGTCACCGACCGACGAGCCGAGGTGTTCTCACCGTGAGCGCTCGCCGCGCGACGTCAACAGAATCGACCACCGCACGCGACCTGCTTTACAGCCATGACTGACGACACCACCAACGACAGCTCCGACAGTTCCGACGCCGACCGCGACGCACAGCACAGCCGAACCCCCGGTGAGGGGAAGACACCCGAATCGCAGCCGATCGAGCCGTCGGCTCCCGAGGAGTTCGGCCTGGTCTCGGCGTGGTGGGGCGACGGAAAAGGCAAGACCACCGCCGCGCTCGGGATGGGGTTTCGGGCAGCGGGCCACGGCTACCGCGTCCATCTCCTCCAGTTCATGAAGGGCGGCGCGGCGAGCGTCGAAGCGACCCGCGGCGAGTACAACGCGATCGACGTCGTACCTGGATTCACCTACGAGAACTCGGGTCACTACGGCTGGCACGGCCTGCTCGACGGCTCGGCCGACGACGAGCACGCCGCCCGCGCTCAGGGCGCGCTCGAACGTGCCCGGGAACTCGTCGCCGCGGCAGGTGAGACCGACCTGACCGCGCCGCTCGCGCTCGATGGCGAGCCAGACGCGGGCGTTCACCTTCTGATCCTCGACGAGATCCTGTACGCCGCGAACCGCGATCTCGTCGATCCCGATGCGGTCGCCGATCTCGTCGACGACAAACCCGAAAACCTCGAACTCGTTCTGACAGGAGGTCACGAACGCCCGGCGATCGCCGATCGCGCTGATCTCGTCACGAACGTCCGGAAGGAAGCCCATCCGTTCGACGCGGGCCATCGCGCGCGGAAGGGGACGGAGTACTGAAACCGATGACCTCGACCGTCCTCGTCGCGGGCACCGCGAGTCACGTCGGCAAGAGTACGGTGGTCACCGGCCTCTGTCGCCGCCTCGCGCGCGAGGGCGTCGCGGTCGCACCGTACAAAGCCCAGAACATGAGCAACAACGCCCGCGCGGTCGTGACTGCCGACGGCGTCGATGGCACAAAGCGCCGGCCATCCAAGGACGACGAGGCATCCACCGACGGCTGGGGCGAGATCGGCGTCTCGCAGTACGTTCAGGCTCGCGCTGCGGGCGTCACGCCGACGACGGACATGAACCCCGTGCTCCTCAAGCCCCGCGGCGACGCCGAGAGTCAACTCGTGATCGATGGACGGGCTGTCGGCCACTACGCCGCCGGAGCGTACTACGACGAGCACTGGGAGCGCGCCCGCGAGGCCGCGGAAGCGGCCCACGACCGCCTCGCAGCCGAGTACGAGGTGATCGTTGCGGAAGGGGCGGGCTCGATCGCGGAGATCAACCTCCACGACCGCGACCTCGCGAACGTCGCAACCGCGCGGTTCGCCGACGCGTCGATCCTGCTGCTCGCGGACATCGAGCGCGGCGGCGCGTTCGCGAGCGCCTACGGCACGCTCGAACTGATGCCCGACGACCTCCGCGAACGAGTGATGGGCGTCGTCTTCACCAAGTTCCGTGGCGATCGTTCGATCCTCGAATCGGGGATCGAAGAGCTGGAGCGAAAAACCGGAATTCCGGTGCTCGACATCCTCCCGTACGACGATCCCGGACTGCCCGCCGAAGACAGCGTCTCGCTGCCGGCGGCTGACGAGCGTCGCGTGCTGGGCGACGACGACGGTGTGGCGGACGAGGGCGCGGTGACTGTCGCGGTTCCCCGGCTGCCACGGATCTCGAACTTCACCGATCTCGAACCGCTGGCGCGCGAACCGGGCGTCAGAGTCAGCTACGTGCCACTCGATACCGATCTCGTGGCTGCGGATGCGGTCGTGATCCCTGGAACGAAAAACACCGTCGATGATCTGCTGGCGCTTCGAGAGACGGGGTTCGACGAGGCGCTCGCCAGGGTGTCGGGCCCGATCGTCGGACTGTGTGGCGGCTACCAGATCCTCGGCGAACGGATCACGAACGCCGCCGTCGAGGGCACGGGCGATCGATCGGTGGTCGAGGGACTTCGACTGTTGCCCGTCGAAACCCGGTTTTCGCCCGAGAAACGCGTCGAGTGCGTCACGAGGGAGGTCGACGGATCCGGCCCGATCGCTGGCGCGAGCGGCCCCGTCTCGGGGTACGAGATCCACATGGGCGAGACTGCCGCCACCGCGGCCATCGATCGGCCCCTGGGTGAGGGCAGCGCCGCGATCGATCGCGTCCTCGGCACGTATCTCCACGGACTGTTCGAGAACGCGAACGTGCGCGATGCGTTCGTCGATAGCGTGTTTCACCGCGCCGGCAAACGGCGTCCCCGACCTGCGGATGTGGAGCGATCGCCGTACGCGAAGGCTGCGGAACTGGTCGACGGCCTCGCGCTCGGTCTGGAGTGAGCGTCGATCTCCGGGACCGATCACGGTTCGTTCGTCGACGAGAAGATCTACACTTCGGGAAGTTCGTTCCGGCGGGCGGTCCGCTGGACCGCCATCTCGGCGACGTTGGCCCCGTATTCGGCGGTTCGTTCGATGCTGTCGAGCAGGAGGCTCACCCGATGGATCTCGCCCGGTTCGTCGCGGTCGTGGAGTTCGTGACCGAACGCGTCGAGCTCCTCGACGAGTTCGTCACGGTCGGCGGTCGCGTCGTACGCCATCTCGACGTGGGCGTTCGAGAGCGCGACGTCCGCGGCGTGATCGGCGATCGTCCGTGCGCGGTCCGCGTGCGAGGCGAGCGCATCGCCGAGGTCGTCGGATTGGTCCTCGCCGGCGAGTCGGGCGATCTTCTCGGCGTGGTCCGCGATCCGCTCGAACTGGCGGGCGACGTAGTAGTACTCGAAGAGTTCGTCGCGCGAGAGATCGAGCTCGTCGATCACCGCGAGGTTGGAGAGCGACCGCCGGAAGTACCGGGTGACCATCGCGAACAGCCTGTCGGCCTCGTCGTCGCGCTCGATCACCGCCTCGGCCAGCGATCGATCGCCGGAGACGAACGCCCTCACTGCGTCCCGGTGCATGCCGAGGGTGACGAGCTTCAATCGCAGCACGCTCTTGCGGATCGAGACGCTCCCCGCGTCGAGCAGGCTGCGGAGCGTAACCGCCGTGTCGCTGGCTTCGAGCACTTCGAGCCCGCTCAACCGCCCGGCCAGGCGCGTGATCGCGCTCCGCCGTTCGGTCGAGTGGGTCGTCTCGTCGACGAGCCGGATCCGATCGACGCCGACGACGTAGAGTGCGTGGATCGTCCGTGCGAGTCCCTCCCCGTCGAGCCCGCTGCTGTCGACGCTCGCGGTGCGCTCGTCGCCCCCACCGTTGCCCATCGACTCGACGAGGAGCGAGCCGTTGCCCTTCGGATGGAGCCGGAGAGTCGACCCCGCGTCGATCCGGTGTTCGGTCGCCCACGACTTCGGCAGCGAGACGGTGTACGTGGTCCCACCCGAGAGCTGGACCTTCCTCGTCTCCATGGCAGGTCCGTCGGAGACGGTGGCCGTCAAGCTTGATATGTGGGGTGTTGTCGGCTATATATCGATCCGTACGACAGGAGAGATAGCGATGTCCCGACGAAACGGCCCGATCGAGAGCGTCGTCGGGGACACCAGCGAATCAGTATTCGAGTTCTTTGTTTTGATCTCACTCTGAGCGGCTGAGTATCGGCAAATGGATCTCATTGTCGGGATTGGAGGGAGTTTTAGCCCATTTGAGCGCCGATTTCACGTCTTGCGGCTCCGGGATGTCTCTCCCGGATGCCAAGATTCGAGATTCGGCTCGGTAGCTATCGAATGAACAGAAGCCACAATTCAGACCGATACGATCCGATATCGGGATGCGACGCGTGTCTTTCGGAGAAAAGTAGAGCATTAGTCAGTTATATCTTTTCGCGGATCGAGGACGATCTATTCGCGGCTCTGCATCGGAACGCCGTTCTCGCCCCGCGGGAGATACTCGCGGTCGCCTGGCTCGGTCTGGAGTTCGTCGTTCTCGACGACGACTTCGCCGCCGACGATGGTGTGGGTCGGTAGGCCGGTGAGTTCGTCGCCGTGGAAGGTGGAGTAGCCAGGTTCCATCGTGTGGTAGAACTCGTCGTCGACCACGCGACTCTTTTCGAGATCGACGATCACCATGTCGGCGTCCGCACCCTCAACGAGTGCGCCCTTGCGAGGATAGAGTCCCCATCGCTTGGCGTTGTTCTCGGCACAGACCTCGACCACTCGCTCCATGCTGAGTCGGTTCTTGTTGACGCCCTCGCTCATCATCACCGGCAGGAAGTACTCGATCCCGTTGTTGTCGCCCGGGATCGCGTCCCACATGTCGCCGTACTTCCCCTCGCCCTTCTCCTTGAACTCGATCTTGTGGGGGCAGTGGTCGGTCCCCAGATAATCGACCACGCCGGTCCGGAGTCCCTCCCAGAGCCGCGTCTTACTCCGCTCCTTACGGAGCGGTGGCGAGATCTTGCCCCAAACTCCGAGATCCTTGTCGTTGGTGTGGGCGAGAAAGGCCGGTAGGGTCTCGGCGTGGAGGTTGACGCCCCGATCTTGAAATCGCTCGCAGATGTCGACCCCTTCGGCGGTGCTCATGTGGACGATGTACGCCCGCGAGTCGGTGTACTCCGTGAGCCGCCCGATCTGCTCGATCTGCATCGCCTCGGCGACGTTCGGCGATGCCTCCGTCCACGCTTCGAGGTCGTTGCGCCCCTCGTCCTGAAGTTCCTGCCGGCGCTCGTAGGCGAGGTCCTCGTTCTCGGCGTGGAACATCACCACTCCCCCGTTGACGTCCGAAACCGTATCGAGCACCTGGTACACCCGGCCGGCGTCCGAGTGGTCGATCCCGAGCTCGGGACTCGCGTGCTTGTACCAGTTGAAGAATACTTTGAACGATCGAATGCCTTCGTCGACCAGCCCCTCAATCTCCTCGACATGGTGGTCCTGATGGACGATCGCGTGGTACGCGAAGTCGATGTAGGAGTTCTCGCGGCCGACCTCGCGGAAGAACTCCATGTCGGGGAGGTACGGCTCGCGCTGGAGCAGGAAGTTCACGACCGTGGTGACCCCACCGTGGACCGCGCCACGGGTCTCGGTCTCGAAGTCGTGTTCGAGACCTGCGTGGTAGTCCTCGAACTCGTAGCGCGAGAGCCCCCAGTGGACGTGCGGATCGATGAACCCCGGTATCAGGTAGTTGCCCCCAGCGTCGATCTCGCGGTCGGCGTCGGGGAGGTTCGCTTCGGTGCCGACCGCGACGATCCGGCCGTCGGCGGCCGCAACACCACCCAGGATCGCGCCGCCTGGTGTCACCACTCGTGCATCGACCACCCGCAGGTCTGCTCGTGTCATCGTCGTTCGCCACTCGACGCGCGAGAACTTAACTGTCGGGGGCAGAGCGATGTGAACTCGGTGCTGATGCAGTCAGGAGCGGTCAGTCCTCGGCACTCGTCCGGACTCGTTCGGCGAGCGTCTCGTGACACTCCGCAGGATGGGTGGGATAGACCGCGATCGGTTTCCGTTCGTTTTCGACGTGGATGACGAGCTCGTGGCGCTTCCGATAGCTCCAGTAGAGACTCGCCAGCCCGACGGCAGCGAACCCGATCCCGACGAGGGGGTTCCGCGTCGTGCCGACGAAGACGCCGACGCCGACGAGGACCACGCTCATGACCACGAGATCCCACTCGGCGCTCTTGAGACCGACCTGCGTGATGTTTCCGTGCTGGATCTTGATCCTCGTCTCGTCGTCCCGATCGACGTAGACGCCCGTCTCGTTGTAACCGATCCAGCCGCCGCGCCGGAGTCCCATTCGGGTGATCGTCGTACCGTCTGAATCGTCGCGGTCGTTCATGCGGATGCGTGGCGGCACGATCACTTTCGCGTTGTGGGACTCGGTCTCGGACATGGACATGAAAATGGAGCCCTGTACCGGCGATCAGTCGTTGGCGACGTCGGGTTCCCTCGACTCCCCGCCGAGGAACCGTGCGTGATACGGTGTGAACGCGTCGTCGTCCTCGGTGATCTCCTCCCACGCGGTCAGGCCACGCTCGTCGGCGGTACCGGGGATCGTGTTGTCGAGCACGAACGCGGCGATACCGCCGACGGCGATCGGCGTGCCCAGAATGATCCCGATCGTCTGGGCGACCGTGGGGAGGCCGAGCACCACTCCTAATACTGGGACGCTCGCGAGACCCGCTTCGAGCGTGATGTCCGAAGCGTTCTGGACGTTGGTGACGTACTCCGGGATCGACAGCCCGGCGAACAGGCCGAACCCGAGCACGAACACGTTCCGGTTCTGGTTGAGATCGACGTACTGGAGCTGCGAGAGGCCGACCCCGACGATCTGGGCGAACATCGCGAGGAACAACCCCCCGACGATCGCGCTCGGGATCGTCGTCACCAGCGCCCCGAAGTAGCCGACGAACCCGACGAGGATCATCACGACCGCGCCGACCTGAACGACGTACCGCGAGGCCACCCCCGTGATGCCGATCGCACCGATGTTCTCGGTGTAGGAGGTCGAGCCGTTGCCGGTTCCCATGATTCCGGCGAAGACGTTGCCGAGCCCCTCCATGCCGAGCCCGTGGTTGACCCGTCGCGCGTTGGGTGCGCCCTCACCGGCCATCCGGGCGACGGAGTGGTAGTCCCCGAAGCTCTCGATTGCCGAGGCGAGCATCCCGGCGATCATCCCCGCGATGAACGAGGTCGTAAAGAGCGGGAGACCCCACTGGAACGGGACGATCACGCGGATCGGCGGTGCGTTCGCGACCGGACTCAAGTCCACGAGACCGGGAACGAGTCCGGTGACCGAGAGGACGAGAGCGAGCAGATACGCTCCGCCGAGGCCCAGCAGCACGGGAAACAGTTTGAAGATCCGGGAGTAGCCGTCGAGATACTGCGAGAACAGCACGATGAGTGCGAGCGTCAGCCCGACGAGATACCAGTTGTTCGTCGGGCTGGTGATCTGGGGTACGGTGAGGAGTGCGAGCCCGATCAGCGCGATCACCACCGCGATGACGAGCGGGCCCACGTACCGCTTGAGCCGACCGAAGATCCCGAGGTAGCCGATCGCGACCTCGACGAGACCCGCGACGATGACCGCACCCTGGAGCTCGCGGATCATCGTCGTCGGAGCAGCGTCACCCGCCGCGAGCACCGCGACGATCGCGAGCGCGGGCCCCAGCATCGAGAACGTCCCGCCCTGGACGATCGGATAGCGGTTCCCGACCGTCGCCTGGGCGAGCGTCGCGACTCCCGAGACCACGAAGAACGTCGCCACGAGCTGGGCGGTCTGGGCGGCGTCGAACCCGATCGCTCCCGCGAGAACGAGCGGGATCGCGATCGTCGAGCCGATCATCGTCAGCCAGTGCTGAACGCCGAGCAGCGCCGACTGGCCGAGCGGCGGCTTGTCGTCGATCCCGTACTCGACCATGCTGCTCTCGTGCGCCTTCGTTTCCCCGCTACCCGTCTCGCTGCTCATGATTGCCCCCGATCGGCGTCTCGACTGTGGTATGCCATCTCTTGTTCCCTTCTCGCGAAAGGATGTCAAACAGAGGTATAAAACTATGGGTTGTCGTCACGAGCGGCGAGCGGAACCGATCCCCTCACCGGCGAGTCGCCAATCGTTGTGGTCTCGAGCGGGCAGGTCGATCCGGACGCAAGTTACTTGTCGTCGTTGGGAGACGGTGTCGGTATGGGCAGTCAACCGGAGTACGGGGTCCACGCCGAACTGAACGTCCCCGTCGAGACCCGCGACGGCATCGCGCTCGCGACCGATATCTACCGACCGGCCGACCCGGACACGAACGAACCGATCGACGATCCGAAACCGGCGCTGCTCGACCGGACGCCCTATGGAAAACGGGGGCGGATGGAGCGTCACGGCGAGTGGTACGCCCAGCGCGGCTACGTCGTCGCGATCCAAGACTGTCGCGGTCGGTTCGACAGCGAGGGCGAGTACTACATCTTCGTGAACGAACCCGAGGACGGCTACGATACTGTGGAATGGCTCGCCGACCGTTCGTACTGTGACGGCCAGGTCGGGACGATCGGCACCTCCTACGGGGCGTGGGTCCAGAGCGCGCTCGCGACCCAGGACCCACCCCACCTCGAAGCGATGTTCGTGAACCAGGGGGCCGCCAATGGGAGGGAAGCGACCTTCCGGCATAACGGCGCGTTCGAACTCCGATGGCTGTGCTGGGCGCTCACCCTCGGCGGCGGGTTCGCAAAGCGTGCGCTAGAGGACTCCGACGTTCAGGCGCGCCTCGCGAACGTCGATGTCCGGGACGTGCTCGCCGACGGACCGATCCATCGAGGACAGTCCCCACTCCGGCATATCTCGAACTACGAGGAGTGGGCGTTCGACATCATGACGCAGGGCGCGGCGAGCGACGAGCTCTGGCAATCCCCCGGAATCGACTTCGAGCGCCACTACGACGGGATGGCCGACGTGCCCACCGTGTACGCGGGCGCGTGGTACGACTCCTACACGAAGGCGACCTGCGACAACTTCGCGGCGCTCGTCGAGCGGAAGGATTCGGACCACTTTCTGTTGATGGGGCCGTGGACCCACGGCTGGAACGGCTATCCGCTGCCGTCGTGGAACAAGCCCTACTCCGGCGAACTCGCGTTCGGCGAGGCCGCGCTCCGCGATTATCAGGAGACCCGCCTGCGTTTCTTCGATCACTACCTCAAGGGCGAGAATTCGTGGAGTGACCAGGCCACGGTGGAGTTCTTCCGGATGGGCACCGGCGACGGCGGCCGGACCACCGACGGTCGGCTGTTCCACGGTGGGGAGTGGTCGACGGCCGACGAGTGGCCCCCGAGCGACATCGAGCACACCACCTACTACGCCCACGGCGACGGGACGCTCGCGATCGCTAAACCCGATTCCGAGGGCGGTGCGACGAGCTACGAGTTCGATCCTAAAGATCCGGTCCCGACCCTCGGCGGCAACTGCTCGTCGTACATCACCTACGAACCCCGCGACGAGAACCTGATCGAGTACCCACTGGCCGAACGCAACCTCCACGACATCACCGGTCGGGGTGGGTTCGATCAGCGCACCCGCGGGGACACCTTCGGCGCGGAGCCGCCGTACGGCCCGCTGGAACACCGCGATGATGTCCTCGTCTTCCGCACACCGCCGCTCGACGAGGCGGTCGAGATCGTCGGCCCGATCCAGGTCCGGGTCCACGGGGAAACCGACGCCCCCGACACCGACTTCACCGCGAAGCTGATCGAGGAGTACCCGCCCAGTGAAGCCTTTCCGAACGGGTTCGCGCTCAACCTCGCGGACTCGATCTGCCGGGCGCGATACCGGGGCTACCGCGACGAACCGGACTCCGTCGAACCTGGCGAGGTCTACGAGTTCGCCATGGAACCCTATCCGACGGCGAACGTCTTCGCGGCGGGCCACCGGATCCGGCTCGATGTCTCCTCGTCGAACTTCCCCCGGTTCGACGTGAACCACAACACCGGCGGTCCGCTCTACGGCGACCGCGAGTACCGGGTCGCGACGAACACCGTCCACCACAGCGTCGATCATCCGACCCGAATCGAGCTGCCGGTTCGACGGACCTGATCGGATCAGGGACGGACAGTTCGGGATTTCACGGCAACACTTATACTCGCGGTGGGGCTACGGGAGAACCGTGTTCGTATGAGTCACACGAACAACCGACGCGAAACGAATCGGTCGCCGACGGGCGGTGACGCCGGATGAAACCGGCCGCGTTCCAGTACCACCAGCCGTCGTCGGTGGCGGAGGCGACCGACCTCCTCGCCGAGTACGAGCACGACGCCGAGCTGATGGCGGGCAACCAGTCGCTCGGCATCGTGATGGCGAACCGCCTCGCGACGCCGGCACACATCGTCGACCTCAACGGTGTCGACGACCTCGATTACGTCGACGTTGCCGCCGAACGGGTCGCAATCGGCGCGCTGACGAGCCACCGGACCATCGAAACCTCGGGCGCGCTCGCCGACGCGCTCCCGATGTTCCCGGCGGCGGCCGAACAGATCGCCGGGCCGAGCGTCCGCAACCTCGGCACGATCGGCGGGAGCGTCGGCGAGGCCGATCCCGCGGGGAACTATCCTACTGTGCTCACCGCGCTCGACGGCGACCTTCACATCGCCTCGGCCGACGGGGAGCGCACCGTGGCGGCGTCGGAGTACTTCATCGCGTACATGTTCACCGATCTCGCCGAGGACGAGCTGATCACCGGCGTCTCGGTCGACCGGGGACCGTTCCCCGTCGACCGGACCGGGATGGCCTTCCTCGAACAGAAGCCCGCGGCTCAGACGTGGCCGACGATCAGCGCGGCCGCGGCCGTCCGGGTCGACGACCCCGACGCGTCCGCACCCGTCGTCGAAGAGGCACGGCTCGCGCTCGCGAACGCCGCCGACGTCCCGCTTCGCGTCGAGGACGCCGAGGCAGCCGTCGAGGGCGAATCGCTCGGCGAGGAACCCCTCACAGCGGCCGCCGAAGCCGCGAGTGAGGCCGCCGAACCGGGCGAGGAGATGCACGCCGACGCGGCGTACAAAGAGGAGTTGGCCGGCGAGTACACCCGGCGCTCGCTCGAAACGGCGTACGAACGCGCAACCGACGCTGCGGATACCACGGAGACCACGACATCATGATGGAATTCGACGGCGAGTTCACGTCCGATCACCCACGCGACGAGCTCTGGAACTACTTCACCGACCCTGAGATCCTCGCCGACTGCGCACCGGGCTGTGACGAGATCACGATGGAATCGCCCGGCGAGCTGTCGGCGACGATCACGGTCGGTGTCGGCAGCGTCAAGCCGACGTTCGACGTCGACATGACGGTCACACGGGCCGATGCGCCCGAGACCCTCGAAATGGAGGTCGGCGGCGACGCCAGCCGCAACTCCTTCGAGGCCGTCACCGAGATGAATCTCGTCGAGGACGGTGACGGCACGATCGCCACGTGGGAGGCCCACACGAACGTCGCCGGCCTCATCGCCAGCATGGGTCAGCGCGCGCTCGGCAGCGTCGCCGGCCGGATCGTGAACAACTTCTTCGAGGATCTCGAAGCGAAGGCCGACGAGGGCGTTCCTGCCGAATCGAAGCTCGAAGCCAAACCCGAGGCCGAAGCCTCGCTCGAAAACTGACGTACGGGGCCGCGAGTGCAGACGAACGCACCCCCTTAGCTGCCCCGTCTTTCCCTCGAAGCGTCGCCAACGCCGCCATCGGTCTCCGCGCTCGCTTCACCCTCAACGTCCTCCGTGGCCGTTGGCTCGTCGCTCGACCCCGCGTCGCGGACCCAGTCGTGGACCCGGTTCGGCGTCGCGGGGATTCGATCGGCGACGACGCCGAGCGGTTCGAGCGCTCGATTGATCGACGACGCGATGCTCGCGGGGGCGTCGATCATCCCGCCCTCCCCCGTGCCTTTCGCGCCGGTCGCGGTGAACGGTGACGGGGTTTCGGAGTGGTCCATGTCGATCTCCGGGACGTCCGCAATCGAGGGGAGGAGGTAATCGAAGAACGTCACAGCTTGCGGTTGGCCCGACTCGTCGTACCCGAACTCCTCCATCAGAGCAGCCCCGATGCCCTGGGCGATGCCGCCGTGGGCCTGGCCCTCGACGATGACGGGGTTGAGCTGGGTCCCACAGTCCCGGAGCGTGTAGAACTTCAGGATTTCGACCTCCCCCGTTCGCGTATCGACCTCGACGATCGGCGCGTTGACCGCGAACGCTGCGGTCGGATAGACTGGGAACTTGCCCGCGAGCGCCTCGTCAAACTCCGGGAGCACGGCGGCGGGATGCTCGTAGTCGTAGCTCGCCCGCGTCAGTCGGTCGCTACCGCGCCCGCCCGCCGCGTCGATCTCGGCAAGGGCCGCGAGATCGAGCGAGTCGTCGCCGTCGCGGCGCTCGACCGCCCCATCGCGGTACTGAACCCCGTCCTCGTCGACGCCCCACTCCTCGGCGGCGAGGGTTTCGAGGTTCGTTTTCAGCACCTCACCGAGTCCCTGGGTCGCTCCCGAGAGCATCACCGCCATCCGGGAGGCCGCGCTGCCGTACTCGGTCGGGGCGGCCACGCTGTCGAGATACTCGACCTCGATCGCGCTCGGGAGCACTTCGAGTTCGTCGGCGAGCAGTTGTGTGACGATGGTCTGGTGGCCCTGACCCGACGAGTCGGTCGCGAGAAAGGCTCGAACAGTGCCGTCGCGTGTGATCTCCCCTCGCAGGTGTTCGGGGAGTTCGGCGACGTCCTCGCGGTCGCGCTCCGCGAGCGCATCGCGGTCGGAACGCTGACGGTCGGTCCAGTCCGAGCCGCTCACGCCCGGCTCGATGTGGAGGGTGTAGCTCACCCCACGATACAGGCCCTCCTCCCGGCGTTCCTCGATCGTGTCCGGATCGAGGAGGCCGCCGTCGACGGCCTCCTGTTCTTCCACGCGATCCCGGAGGTGATCGAGCGCCGCCGGGTAATCCCCCGAGTCGTAGATGTTGTGCGAGGGGATCTCGTAGGGCATCTGGTCGGGCGTGACGAAGTTGATTCGCCGGAGTTCGGCAGGATCGAGGTCGAGTTCGCGGGCCGCCTCGTCGACGATCATCTCGATGGCGTAGAGGTGCGGCGGGACGCCGAATCCCCGATACGCGGTCTGTGAGGTCTTGTTCGTCAGCACGAGATCGTAGTCGTACCGCACATGGGAGATGTCGTAGGCGTCAGTCAGCACTGAGAGGGGTTTGAGCGCCTGGTTGACGGGATAGTGGGGCCACGCGCCGAAGTCGTCGACGAACCACGTGTCGAGCCCGCGGATCGTCCCATCGTTATCGACCGCGAGCCTGGCCTCGTACTCGCGCTGGGTCGAGTGCATGTCCCCGCCCTGGAGGTTCTCGACGCGGTCCTCGACGAATTTTACAGGAGTGCCGTCGAGCTGCTGGCTCGCCATCGCCGCGAGACAGCAGTACCGATGGATGGCGATCTTCGTCCCGAAGCTCCCGCCGACGTCGGCCGGGACGTCGAGCGAGACTCGCTCTGGGGGATAGCCGAGCGTCTCGTACACCGTGTCGTCGACCAGCGTGTGGAGTTGGATGTTGCAGTCGATGGCGAAGGCGTCGTCCTCGGTGTCGTATTCGGCGACGACGCCGGCGGTTTCGAGCGGCACGCCCGAGATCCGGCCCCACGAGTACGACCCTTCGATCACACGGTCGGCGTCGGCGAACGCTCCGTCGACGTCGCCGAAGACGAACTCCTCGCCGTCGGGGACGTTGGTACCCGCGTCCTCGTGGATGATCGTCTCGTCGTCGAGCGCGTCGCGCGGATCGACCACGGGATCGAGCGTCTCGTACTCGACGTCGATCGCGTCCACGACGTCCTCCGCGGCGTACCGGTCGGTGGCGACGACCGCCGCGACGGGTTCGCCGACGAAGCGGACGCGATCGACCGCGAGCGACCACTCCTCGAACCCGGGGAGACCGCAGGGCATCGGATAGTACTCTTCTTGAAGGTCCGTGCCGGTCAGCACGAGTTCGCAGTCCGGATGATCCTCGGCGGCGCTCGTGTCGATCGACTCGATCTCGGCGTGGGGGTGGGTCGTCCGCAGCAACGCCATGTGGAGACAGCCCTCCGGCGCGATATCGTGGACGTACCGTGCGTCACCGGTGAGAATACGGTGATCCTCGACGCGCTCGAGTCCCGAGCCGGTGAACGACTCCGCCCGCTCGTCCACGTTCGTGTCGCCACCCGGTTCCGGGGCGGACTCGGGGCCCGGCTCGGCTCCCGACATCAGTCCGCCTCCGGGTCCGTCTCGTCGTCAGAAGCCGTCCCATCCATCTCGTTGGCGGCCCGATGGACGGCCTCGTAGATGTTCTGGTAGCCCGTACACCGACAGATGTTGTCCGCGAGCCCCTTCCTGATCTCCTCGTCGGACGGGTCGGGGTTCCGTTCGAGGAGGTCGCGGGTCGCCATCACGAACCCGCTGGTGCAGAAGCCACACTGGAGCGCGTGTTCCTCGTGAAACGCCCGCTGCACGGGACCGAGTTCGCCGCCCTCGGCGAGTCCTTCGACGGTCCCGATCTCGCGACCGTCGGCCTGGACCGCGTAGACGAGGCAGCTCTTCACGATGTCGCCGTCGAGGCTCACCGTACACGCCCCGCAGACGCCGTGCTCGCAGCCGACCCGGACTCCGCGGAGGCCGCAGTGGTTCCGGAGGAAATCGGAGAGCTTCAGCCGGGGTTCGACATCGGCCTCGACCGTCTCGCCGTTCACCGCGAGCGAGACCTCGCGCGTCGGTCGACTCGCGGCGTCGCCAGGCGTATCAGCACTCATGATCGATCACTACGGGAGTGTGGACCGTTGCCGTGATAAAGCTTTTCGCGGTGGCGGGTCCCTTCCGCTTCCGGCGGTTTGAACGTTCGGTTGGAGCGCCGGACGAACGGTCGGCGATGGCGCTCACTCTGCAGCGTCGGTCCCGCTGCCGACGACGCCGCGATCGAACAGCCGGTCGATGGTCGCTTCGTCGTAGCCGGCCTCACGGAGGACCTCGCGGGTGTGCTCGCCGAGACGCGGCGGGGGCGAGCGAAAGCCGCTCGTCGCGTGTTCGAAGTTGAGCGGATGTTCGACGACGGGCACTTCGCGTTCGCCGTCGTCTGAAAGCGTGCCCACGACGTCGCGTTCGGCGGTCTGTTCGTTGTAGAGCGCGTCCTCGACGCCCTGGACCGGTGCAGCCGGCACGCCCGACTCCAGAAACCGTTCCAGCCACTCGTCGGTCGGTCGATCAGATAGCGTTCGCTCGATCTCGGCTTCGAGTTCGTCCATCGAGTCGACCCGATCGGCGTTGGTCACGAACCGCTCGTCCTCGGCAAGCTCCTCGCGGTCGATCGCTCCACAGAACGCTCGCCAGAGTTTCTGGTTGAGGCAGGCGACGTTGACGTGACCGTCGGCGGTCCGGAAGGTCTGGTAGGGAGCCAGTACTGGATCCTTGGTTCCCATCCGCTGGGGATCCTCGCCCGCAAACACCTTCCCGGCCTGTTTGGTGAGCCACGGCAGGGTCGCGTCGAGCATCCCGAGATCGATGTACTCGCCCTCATTGGTGGCTGTGCGCCGGTAGAGCGCGGTGACGATCCCGAACGCGGCCCACATCCCGGTGATGAGGTCGGTCATGGGTAGTCCGACCTTGGCGGGCCGACCGTCGGAATCGCCGGTGACGTCCATGATCCCGCTCAGTCCCTGGACCAGCAGGTCGTAGCCCGGTCGCTGTCGCCACGGACCGGTCTGACCGAACGCGGAGATCGCACAGTAGACGATTGCGTCGTTTTCGGCCGCGATCCGATCGTAGTCGACGCCGAGCCGTTCGGCCGTTCCGGGCCGGTAGTTCTGGATGAACACGTCGGCTTCGCCAGCGAGATCGTACAGCGCCTCGCGGCCCGCGTCGCTCTTCAGGTCGAGTTCGACGCTCCGCTTGTCGTAGTTGACCGACCAGTAGTACGGCGACTCGCCGTCGATGAAGGGCGGTCCGGAGTGGCGAATGTCGTCGCCCGCGTCCGGCCGCTCGATCTTCACCACGTCCGCGCCCTGGTTCGCGAGCATCAGCGAACAGAACCCGCCGGTCACGAACGTCGAGAGGTCGAGGACGGACACACCGTCCAGTACGTACCCGGAAGCGTCCATGATCGTATCCGGCGCACCGTGGTGTGAAAAGCGTTGCCCGCCAGCACCCGCCGCCCGCGGGCGAGATAGCGGGAACCGCTCAGGCCTCGGTGAACGCGACGCACCGACAGACGCTCGATTCGCCGCCACGGAACCGCCACGGGAAGGTTCCGATCTGCACCCGTTCGTTCAGGAGCTCCTCGGGGACCTCGGCGTTCTCGACGTGGACGATCCCCTCGGGGAACAGTTCGGTGTGCATCAGCTGGTAGCCCTCCGGCGGGAAGATCTCGTCGAGATCGTCGACGTCGAGGTGGTCCGCGGCCTCGTCGGCGAGTTCGGGGCGCACGTCCCGGACGACAGTGTTCATCGGGTGGTCGGCGCTCCCGCAGTCGAGGATCAGGTAGTTGAGCCCCTTCTCCTTGCACCAGTCGGCGAACTCCGCGTTCGGGCCGGGATGCTTGCAGAAGAACTTGTGCGGGTCGGCGTCCTCGCGGTGCCAGCCGTGTTTCTGGTAGCCGGTATGGACGAAGAGGATGTCACCCTCGCGAACGTCGACGGCGTCCTCGATCATCTCGCTGGTGTAGACGTCGTAGTCCCCGACTTCGTCGGAGATGTCCGCGACGACCGCCTCGCCGACGAGTTCGTCGAGCGGCATGCTCTCGATGTCCCGGCCGCTCGCGTCGAAGTGTTTCTCGCCGTCGAGATGAGTCCCGGTGTGGTTCATGAACTCGATCTTCTGGCCGTTGACCTTCTCGGTGTCGAGGCTCTTCTCGTACCACACCTTCGGTTGTCGTAGGTCGGCCACGCCGGCGTGTGCTCACACCACGGCTGGGTCAGGTCGTGCATCTCGTAGCCGTCTAGCATACGCTCTCTCCGTTCTCGCCCCTCGTATAAAAAACCGAGCCGTCCGTGAGGGAGTCCTGCTCGACTACTGATACGCGATGTTGAGTTCGAGTTCGTTCGTCGCACCGAGCAGGAGCGAGGGGATCCGCTCGTCGAGTCGCTCGCCCTCCATCCGGTGGATCGGGCCGGAGATGCTCAGCCCGCCGAGCACCCCGCCGTCGGGTCCCGTCACCGGCGCACCGATGGCGCGAAGCCCCTCGATGATCCCCTGATCGTTGACGCTGTACCCCCGTTCACGGGTCGCTCGAAGCTCGCGTTCTAAGGCCTCGCGCGTCGAGAGCGTCTTCCCGGTGACGGACGGGAGACCGTGGCGATCGACGATCCGATCGACGGCCTCGGGAGGCAGTTCGGCGAGGATCGCGAGCCCGGCCGCGCTCGCGTGGATCGGGACGCGCTTGCCGGGATGGGTGTCAGCCTCGACCGCGTGGCGACCCGAGTGCTGGTGGACGTAGACGGCCCGTCCGTGTTCTTCGGCCATGAACTGGACCCGTTCGTCGACCTCGTCGGCGAGTTCGACCACCTTCTCCTTCGCGAGGCGATACTCGGGCCGATACCGCCGGGTGAACTCCCCGAGGTCGAGGAATCGGAGCCCGAGGTGGAACCCGTCGTCGCGCTCGACCACGTACTCCCGGTCCTCCAGCGTTCGGAGGTGGCGGTGGGCCGTGCTCTTGCTCACGTCGAGTTCGGTCGCGACAGTGGACGGCGTCGCCACCCCGTGCTCGCGCAGGAACTCCACTACGTCGAGCGTCCGCCCGACCGCGCCGATCGTTTTGCCATCCGTCGTCATGTGTGGGAGTGTGTCCCGGAACCCACCTAAACGTTCCGCATCGTGGGACGAATATCGAACATGGCATACCCGTTCAAGACGCGCTTCTTCCAGCTTCGACGTGATATCGGGCACTAGAGGACGTTCCATGATACGGAACAGAGTGTGAGCGAGATAGAACCCTCGTAGTCCCGTGATCTGTATCGAGATCGACGATCTCGTGGTTCCCGTCGATCGCCGGTGTAGCGTGGCAGAGGCACACGTTCGTCTACCAAACAGTTCGTGTGCTGCCACGGAGAACTATCAAAGTGTTCCGCCATGTGGAACAAGTCGTGATGAGTGTTTGCGCGTGACATGAGAATCACGACGACAGACGACACCTCGCGAAACCCGCACTGGAGAAACGGAACGAACGATAGCGAACCAGAAGCAGCCGCGCACCGTGCGTTCTCGTCGGTCGTGACTGGATCGACGAAGCCGGAGAACACCTTCCGATGGACGATCTCTGTAGAAAGTCCGTTCTACAGGACGGAACCAGAACGAGCGGAAGAACCGGGATCGTGCCTGATCCGGGCCCTGCGACAGAGTCTACTTGTGTCACGACTGCTCCCACCTCATGAGATCGACTCATCGCATATCGTCACGATACGGAGAGCGTAACAACACTACTGCTGTTATCGAACCGTGATCCGGACGCTGAGCATCGGCTTCGGTTCGCCAGGCGGTAGCACTCCCTGGCTCGGTCCGATCGAGACCGTCGTAGGGGGACGAGCGTCAGGGGTACGTCGCTCGGATCCCGATGATCCGCGCCGCCTGGGTCACGATCTCGGGAACCTCCTCGCGGTACCACTCGCCGTTCATGCGCGTCGTCGGCCCGGAGACGCTGACCGCCGCCAGCACCTCGTCGTCGCCGAGGACCGGCGCACCTACCGCCCGCATCCCGATCAGCCGTTCCTCGTCGTTGAACGCGTACCCCCGCTCACGGATCGTCTCGAACTCCGCTTCGAGCTCGTCCCAGTCGGTGAGCGTTCGATCCGTTCGCTCGCCGAGATCGAGTCGCTCGCGGAGATCGGCCAGTTCGTCCGTCGGGAGGTGGGCGAGGTAGGACTTGCCGACCGCGGTGGCGTGGAGATCGACGGTCGCACCGATGTGTGAGTCGGTTCGGACCCCACCTTCGGCCTTCGTCTGATAGATGTAGACCCCCTGCCCTTGCTCCTCGACCATCAGCTGGGCTCGCTCGCCGACCGCACTCACGAGCTCGTCCATCTCGGGCTTGGCGATCTCGTAGAGGTTCCACCGCTTCCGTGCGGCGTTGCCGAGGTCGAGGAATCCCAGGCCGAGGTAGTAGGTGCCCTCGTCCTTCACGACGTATCCCGACTCCCGCAGCGTCTGGAGGTGATTGTGCACCGTGCTCTTCGATCGGCCGGTCTCCGCCGCCAGGGTCGTGATGGTCGCTCCGTCGTGATCCCGAAGCAGTTCGGCGATGGAGAACGACGTTTCGGTAGCGCCGATTCGCTTCTTCGTAGCGGCCGATTCCTCGGTCATGGTTCCTCATGAACCTACGGGCGTAATAGCTCTTGTCGTTTCGTTCCCCACGAGCGAACCGTATTTCCCCTGGACCGAACCGAGCTACGTCGTCTCGATCCGAAGTGCGGTCGTCACCTCGCGCACGGGCCGCGAGTCGATGGTCGCGATCGCGTTCGTCGCCCGCTCGACGTCACTCTCGCCGAGTCCATGTGCGAGCAGCTCGCGCTGTCGCGCCCGCAGCGTCGACTCGTCGATCGGATCGCGATGATCGCCTCTGGGGAACGAACGTTCTCCAGAGAGCTCGGTGCCGTCCGCGAGTCCGATGGTCGCGGCCGCACCCCACGCTTCGGGGAACGCCTCGTCGAAGCGCTCCGCCCGCACGAGACGCACACGCTCGGCGAGTTTCTGTACCTCGGAATCCGCGATGGCGGTCGGCGAGAAATGCTCCAGCCGGAGGTCGCCGCTCGCGAGGTAGCGCGCGAGGACGTACGGCGTGGAGAACTTCGCGGCCGTGAAGCTCTCCGGGGCGGGGTTCGCCATGTCGGTCGCGTTGGCGAACGTCTCGATCTCGATCGACTCCACGGTTTCGGGATCGACTCTGTTCTCCGAGCTGTTCGCCTCGATGGCCTCGCGCAGCGCGTCGAGCGGCGGGTGGGTGTACCGACAGGACGGGTACGGCTTGAAGTAGTTCCGGGTGATCTCCCACCGTTCGCCGAGCGACGCGAACCCCTCCGCGAACTCGCCTTCGGGGAGCAACGACTCGAACGGGTCGTACACGACACCGATCGCGCTCGCCGAGCCGGTCAGCCCGGCGAGGGCGGTCCGTGCGGCGCTCACACCGGCCTGAGCCGACAAGCCCGCGGTGAAGTTCCGGGCGGGCGGGCCCTCCTCGTAGGGGTCGTGCATCGAGACCACCGCGAGATTCGCCGCGATCCGGAACGTCTCGCGGAGTTCGTCCATACTTGCGCCGAAACACTGCGCGGCCGTCAGCGCCGGGCCGACTGTGGTCCACGCCGCGTGGGGATCGCGGAGCAGCCACGGCGTCGCGTCGTTGAGTCGGTCCTTCATCGCGAAGATCGCACGTTCGAGCCGAACACAGATCTCGTACGAGCGGGCACAGGCGTCGACGAACGTCGCGCCACTCACGTCGGCCGCCTCCGCCGCGGCGAGGCCGCCAGCGACGATCCCGCTCCCGACGTGACCGCCCGTGTCGTGGCCCTCGTCGGTCTCCTGAGCGATCGCCGCCGCTCCGTTGCAAAGTGCGGCGGCCTCGGGCGTCGTGGTTTGGGCGGTCCCGAGGACGGACGCCTGGCCGTCGCCGAACTCGGCGTTCGCCCCGACCGCACTGACGCCGGGGGCCGTGGAGCCGGCCACGATCGCACAGAGCACGTCGCCGACGGTCGTCGCGGCGTGAGCGTGGACGTCGTCGGGGATCGGTTCGTCGAGGAACTCGTGGACGTGCGCTTCCCACTCGCGCACGGCGTGTTCGGTGTTGTCGGTCATGATGTCGGCAGTTTTCAGCGGTGGTTGGATACCGGTCGCGACGGACAGCGGCGTCCGGATCGGTTCCGCGAGCGAGCGCCCACGGATCCGCCGGCCGGTCGCGGACGGCGACAGCTCATCGCTCCGGATGCTCGCCGCCGCGGACCATCGCACAGAGCACCCGTGGCGGTGCGGGGTCGCGGGCCGCCGTCCAGAGCCGGTCGGTTCGCTCGCTGCCGATCGCTGGAGCGACCAGCGACGCGAACTTCGTGCGTAGCTCCGCCGGCTCGAACGGGTCGGCCTCGCCGCCGCGCGCGTGTCGTACCTCGGCGCTGGCCTCGGTGCCGTCGGCGAGCGTCACCGTCACGCGGGCCCCGCGCTCGTCGGGCGCTCGCGCGTCGATCTCCTCGTCGACCCGGACCGCCACGCGCTCGGCGAGCGCGAGCGTCTCCGGGGCGACGGCGTCGTTCGTGAACGTCTCGGCATCGGTCGAGCCGGTGCGGAGCGCGGTCGCGACCGCGAACGGCACCGAGAACTTCGCCGCGAGCGCGTTTCGGGGGTGAGGATCGTCGAGCTTCGCGGCCGCAGCGTACGTCTCGACGACCACCGCCTCTACCTCCTCGGCCGCCGGCTCCCCGTCGATCCCGTCGAGCGCGTCGAGCGGCGCGTGGGTGTACCGACAGGCGGCGTGGGTCTTGAAATACCCCTCCGAGAGCGTCCACCGATCGCCGAGGTCGGCGGCGAGGTGCTCGCGAGCGACGCCCGCCGCGCTAGCTGGCGCGAGGTGGGCGGCGATCCCGTCGTCGAGCCCCGAAAAGCCTGCCTGCGCCTGATCCGCCGCGATCAGCGAAGCGAGGTTGCTCATCCCTGCGTAGGAGTTCCTGACCGTGGCCCCCGCCGTCGCGGCCGCGAAGCGGGTGTGCTGGGCGTAGTTGGCGGCGATCGCGAGCGCCGTCCGGGTCGTCGCCGCGTCGTAATCCCGGAGCCGGGAAACGGCGGCAGCACCCCCGACCACCCCCCAGACGCCGTGTGGATGATACCCCTCGGCGAGCGGCTGGACCGCCTCGGCGACCCTGACGGCGGTCTCGTAGCCCGCCACGAAAGCAGTGAGAAACGCCTCGCGGTCGGCGTAGCGCGTTTCGGCCTCGGCGAGGAGCGCGGGGAGCACGTGGATCGCCGGGTGGCCCGCGGCGAACCGATGCCCCTCGTCGAGTTCCAGAACGGTGCCGCTCGTCGCGTTGAGGAAGGCCGCACGGTGTCGGCTCGCTCGTCCGGAATCGGCGGCGAGGACCGTCGCGTCACCGGTGTCGTCCGACCGCTCGCGCCAGGCCTCGCGGAGACCCGCTACTGCGTCGTCGCTCGCGCCGCCGATCATCACGCCGAGGGTGTCGGCGACCACGAGCCCGACGCGATCCTCGACCGACGGCGGGACGTCCTCGCTATCGAGCTCCGCGACCCACGCCGCGAGGCGGCGGGTATGGTCGTCGTCGGTCGTTCCGTCTTCGGCCGTTCCACCCCCCGTTGCCCCGTCGTTCGGCCGAGTGCGTTCGGCGTGCCGAGCGTCGTCGCTCACGATCACACCCCGAGGTACGCCTCGACGACGCCCTCGTCGTCGAGCAGCTCGTCGCCGGTGCCGTCGAGCGTGATCCGGCCGTTCTCCATCACGTAGCCCCGGTCGGCGAGTTCGAGCGTCTGCTGGACGTTCTGTTCGATGATCAATACTGTGAGCCCCGAGTCGTGGATCTCGGCGATCGTCCCGAACATGTCCGCGACGAGCTGCGGGGCGAGGCCGGTCGAAGGTTCGTCGAGCACGAGGAGGTCCGGCGCACCGACCAGAGCGCGTGCGAGCGTCAGCATCTGCTGTTCGCCCCCGCTCATCGTCCCGGCGCGCTGATCGGCGCGCTCTTCGAGCCGCGGGAACAGGTCGAACGCCTCGTCGATCGCCGACTCCCGCTCGGCCTTCGCGTCGTCGGTCTGGGCCCCGAGGAGGAGGTTCTCCCGAACGCTCAGCCCCGTAAAGAGGTCGCGATCCTCGGGAACCTGGACGATCCCGCGCTCGACGATCTCGTGTGGGTCCTCGCCGCCGATCTCGTCACCACGGTACCGGATCGAGCCGCCCATCGGCTCGACGATCCCCGCGATCGCGCGCGTCGTGGTCGTCTTGCCCGCGCCGTTCGAGCCGACGAGCGCGACGATCTCGCCCTCATCGACGGTCAAGTCGACGCCGTGGAGCACCTCGATCCCGTCGTAGCCCGCTCGGAGGTCGTCGATCTCAAGCATCGCCATCGTTCTCACCTCCCGCCTGCTCCCCGTCGGTGGTCGTGGCATCGTCCGTCGCTCCGTCGTCGCCGTCGGCGTCGACGTCGCCGCCGATGTACGCCTCGATGACCCGTTCGTCGTTCGCGACCGTTTCGGGTGTGTCGAACGCGATCGCCTCGCCGTTGTCGAGCACCGCCACCCGGTCGCTGACGCCCATGATGGCCTCCATGTCGTGTTCGATGAGGAGGATGCTCGTCCCCGACTCCCGGATCTCGCGGAAGAGATCGAGCATCCGCTGGGTTTCGGTCGGCGTCAGCCCGGCCATGATCTCGTCGAGCAGCAGGATCGACGGCTCCGTGGCGAGCGTCCGCGCGAGTTCGAGGCGCTTCTGGTCGCCGACCGTGAGATCGCCCGCGCTCTCCGCGGCGCGGTCGTCGAGCCCGACGAACGCGAGCTGTTCGCGCGCGACCTCCTCCGCGGGCCCCCGGCGGCGCGTGTGGATGTGGGCCCCGACGAGCACGTTTTCGAGCACCGAGAGCTCCTCCAGCGGGCGGGTGATCTGGAACGTGCGGGAGAGCCCGCTCCGCGCGACCCGATGGGCGGCCTCGCCCGTGATCTCCTCCTCGCCGAGATGGATCGTCCCCTCGGTCGGCGAGAACACGCCGCTGATGCAGTTGAACAGCGTCGTTTTTCCCGCGCCGTTCGGCCCGATCAGCCCCACGATCTCCCCGCGGCGGACGTCGAGGGAGACGTCTCGAAGCGCGACCAGGCCGTCGAACGTCTTCGTGACGTCGGTCGCCTGGAGGAGGACGTCGTCCCCGTGATCGGTCGTCGTCGATGCGTCCGTGTCGGTCGTTTCGCTGGGTGTGTCGGTCGACATCAGTCGTCCTCCTGGGTGTCGGCGTCCGGATTCGTTTCGGGTGGCTCCGGCGTCTCGGTCGTTTCGGCGGCCGTTCCGGTCTCGGCGGTCGTTCCCGTCCCGTCGCGGCGCGATCGATCGCGGAAGGCGGCCACGCGCCGCCTCGCCATCGCCGGCCACTCCACGACGCCCTTCGGGCTGTAGATCACGATCACCACGAGGAAGATCCCGTAGATGATCCGGTCGAGACCGCTGACGTCGCTGAACGTGGTCCGGGCGATCTCGCTGATCGGCGTGACGACGAACGAGCCGACGATCGGCCCGATGAGCGTTCCCGGACCCCCGACGACAGCGGGCAACAACAACTCGACGTTGAGGAAGAGCGCGAACACCGTCGAGGGGCGGATCGTGTTGAAGTACATGCTCCAGAACGCGCCGGCCCACGCAGTGAAGAAGGCGCTCACACAGACGCCGAGCATCTTGTAGCGGTAGGCGGGCACGCCGAGGCTCGCCGCCGCCCGCTCGTCCTCCCGGATCGAGAAGAAGTACAGCCCGATCCACGAGCGCTTGATCGCCCAGGACACGACGGTAACGATCACGAGGAAGGCGAGGATGACGTAGTAGTACGGCAGGTCACTCTGGAACTGGAACGCCACGAGCCCGAACGTCTCGCCGTAGTCGCGCGGGAACGGCTTGAAGTAGCCGTTCGCGCCGTTGAGCTCCCCCGCGTTGACGACCAGAAATCGGAGGAGTTCGGCGAACGCGAGCGTCGCGAGGGCGAAGTAGTGGCCCTGGAGGTCGTACCGAAAGCAGAGGTGACCGACGCACAGCCCGTAGATCCCGGCGAGGACGCTCCCGACCAGCATGCCGATCCACGGGTTGATCGCCATGTCGACGGCGAGTGCCTGGGTCGCGTACGCGCCGATCCCGAAGAAGGCGGCGTGACCGAAGGAGAACTGGCCGGTGTACCCCGACATGATGTTCCACGCCTGGGCCGAGAACGCGAACACGAGGGTGAGGACGAGCACCTGGAGGCTGAGCGTCGCCGCGAGCTCCATCCCCATCACGTCGATCTCGATCACGTACGGAAGCACGGCGAGGAAGCCGAAGCCGACGATCGCCTTCACCACGGGGGCGTACCGCCGCTCGGAGAACGACGCGTAGCGCTGCCGGAACGAGTCGAGCGCGCTCACGACGACGACCCCCCGAACAGCCCCTCGGGTTTCAGCAGGAGGGTCGCGATGAACAGCAGGAAGATCAGTACCTGAGCCGTGGTGCCGGGGAGATAGTACGAACCGAACACCTCGACGAGCCCGATGAACAGCCCGCCGACGAACGCCCCGGTGAACGATCCGAGTCCGCCGAGAACGACGATCACGAAGGCGTTGATGAGGTACGTCTCACCGGTGAAGGGATCGAACCGCTGAAACAGCGCGATCGACCCGCCGGCGATCCCGGCGAGCGCGGCCCCGATCCCGAACGTGAGGTAGTTGATCCGAGGGACGTCGATCCCGACGTATCGCGCGCCGTCGCGGTTGTCGGCGGTGCCCCGGATCGCCCGGCCGAGGTCGGTGTACTGGAGGAACGCCCGGACCGCGAGCATCGCGGCCACCGCGATCAGCAGGGCGTAGAACTGGCCGAGCGGGACGAACACGCCGCCGAAGGTGAGCGTGCCGACGTCGAGCGGGATGTCCTTCGGGTTCGGCGAGAAGACGATCTCGATCGCGGACTGGAGGATGAACAGCACGCCGAGCGTCGCGATGAGCTGGTTCTGCTGGGGGGCCTCGATGATCGGCTCGATGATCGCGACGTGGACGAGGACCCCGAGGACGAACAGCACGACGACGGCGATCGGGAGGGCGAGGAACGGGTTGATCCCGAACGTCTCCGTCGACCACCAGACGGCGTACATCCCGACGACGAGGAAGACGCCGTGAGCGAAGTTGATGACGTCCATCACGCCGAAGATCATCGTCAGGCCGAGGGCGGTCAGCGCGTAGACGCCGCCGAGCAGGAGGCCGAACACGAGCAGCTGGGCGAGGATCGGTTCGAGCGCGAGCAGATCCGCGACGAAGTTCGCGAACGGATCGACGAACCGATCGACGATCCCCGTCTGTGCGGGCGGTTGCGCCGAAGCGAGTCCAGACAGTAGGGTCGAAGCGAGTGTCGGTGTCGTGGGCATGGAGTGTAATCGGGCTGTGAGGCGAGCACGACCGCGCGAGGGCGAGATCGCGTGAGTCGCGAGAGCCGTGCAGGTCGGTTCGCGGGTCGGTTCAGTTCGACGAGCTTTCGACGATCGGCTCCGCCCCCGCGAACTCCTCGGGGTAGACGACCTGGATCGTGCCGTCCTGGACCTGGTTGACCGCGGCGAGGGCGTTCTCGTTCTCGCCGTTGTCCTGGAACGTGATCGGGCCCATCGCGGCGATGTGGTCCTCGTAGGTGAGCGACTGGAGCGATTGGTTGATCGCCTCGCGCTCGGTGCTGCCGGCCTGCTCGATCGCCTCGATGATGACCTCGCCGGCGGTGTACGCCATCCCGACGCTCGCACTGAACGACCCCTCGTACGTGCTGTTGAACTGCTCGCGCACCTCCTGGGTCTTGTCGACCGTCGGGTTCAGCGCGTAGTTGTTGTCGAGGACACCGTTCGCGAACTCGCCGACGTCGCTGACGGCCGCGTCGTCGGTGAACGTCGCGCTCGCACACGCCGTCAGGTGGGGCGGCCGGTAGCTCTGATTTCGCATCGCGTCCACCAGCGTCACGCCGCCGGGGACGTACGTGGTCGCGATCACCGTGTCGGGATCGGCCTGTTTGAGCTTCGAGACCTGCGTGTTCGCGCTGGAGGCCCCGAGCTCGAGCGCGGTCTCCGTGACCACCTCGACGCCGTTTTCGGGGAGGAAGCTCTTCAGGTTCTCCTGGATCGACTGGCCGTAGCTGTTGTTGACGTAGAACAGCCCGGCGGTGCCGATCTCCCCGCCGTTCTGGCGGATGACCTCGGGAACGAGGTCCGCGTAGTTCTTCGCCATCTCCCGCGCCGGGGGCTGTGGCCGGTAGACGTAGTTGAATCCACGTCCACGAAGGATGTCGGTGGCGGCTGCGACCGAGATCACGAACGGGGTCTGTCGGCGTTCGGCGACCTGCGTCGCCGCCGTCGTCACCGGCGAGGCGAAACAGCCCGAGACGACCTTCGCCCCTTCGTCGATGAGCTCCTGGGTCACCTGGCCGCCGAGCTCCTGTTGGCCCTGGTTGTCGCCCTCCAGCACGCGCACCTGTGCGCCGCCGAGCGATTCGATCCCGCCCGCCTCGTTCTTCCGTTTGGCGGCGAGTTTGATCGCGTTGTGCATCCCGACGCCCGTCGACGCGAGCGATCCCGAGAGCGGGTGGTTCGAGCCGATGAGGACCTCCTCGGCGCTGCCGCCGGCGGAGCCGCTCGTCGTCCCACCTTCGCTTTCGTTCCCGCCACCACCGGTGGCCTCTTCACCACTCGCCGTCCCCTCGCTGCCGGTCGTTTCCTCGCCACCGTCGTCGCCGGTGGTCGCCTGTCCACCGCCGTCGCCGCCACCGCCGCTGCCGTTCTCCCCGCCGCCACCCGCGTCGTCGCTGGAGCAGCCGGCGAGGCCCGCCAACCCCGCGACGCCGGCCGCGCCAGCGTATTTGATGAACCGTCGTCTGTCCGCCGATGCCGGGGGCTTGTTACTTCTGCGCATGCTACACGCCCCTCTTTCGGGCCATCACATAAAACACTTACATTCGATCTTCGACCGATAGTGTCTCGAAAGAAGAAAGAACGCCGAGCCGATCGGTCAGTCCGCGTCGAGCGATCGGCGTGCGTGGAGCCCAGCGAGACGCCCGAGACCGAGCGCCGTGGTCAGTCCGTTCCCGCTGAGATACCCACCAGGCCCGTGGCCGCTGATCCCGACCGCACAGCCGCCGCCGGCGTACAGCCCCGCGACCGGCGAGCCGTCCTCGCGGAGCACTCTCCCATGTCCGTCCACGACGAGCCCGCCCTGGGTGTGGAACAGCGCGCCGGTGACCTCGGCTCCGTAAAAGGGTGGCGAGAGGGTGTGGACGCCGTCGGTTCGATCGGTTTCGTCGGGCTCGTCCGCCGCGACCGCCTCGTTGTACCGCTCGACCGTCGCCGCCGTGGCGTCGGGATCGCAACCGAGATGGTCGGCCAGGGCCTCGACCGACTCGGCTTCGTGGTACGCTCCCAGCGACACGGCCTCGTCGAAGTCGTCGAACTCGCCCTTTAGACGGTCGAAGATGCGCTCGTCGAAGACCTCGTAGGCGACGTTGTCGGGCTGGCGGAGCACGTCGACTGCGAACGCCGAGTAGCCCGCCGACTCGTCGCCGAACCGTTCGCCCGCCCTGTTCACCACGATCCCGCCGTTCATGACCACGGCGTACGTCGAGAGTGCTCCGGTCTGGTAGGCAACGGTCGCGTGACCCTGGTAGGCGTCCATACAGGCAAGATCGCCGCCGAGCTCGGCCCCCCACCGGATCCCGTCGCCCGTGTTGCCGTCGGCCCCGAAGTAGAGCGCCTCCTCGATCTCCGCACACCACTCGGTGACCATCCGCTTGTTGCCGGCGAACCCGTCGGTCGCGAGGATCACGCGCTCGGCCTCGATGGCCTCCTCGCGGCGCTCACCAGCCACGACGCCCGCGACGCCCGTGGCCCCATCGTCGGCGACGAGTTTCGTGACGGGTGCGTTCGTCAGGAGTTCGACGTTCTCGGTCGCCTCGATCCGGGCTTCGAGTTCCGCGACGAGGTTCTCACCGTTGCGGCCGGGCGGAGCGTGCATCCGGTACTCCGAGTGTTTGGGGTACTTGAAGTCGTCCACGAGCGAGAGCGAGACGTCCCACTCGTCGACGAGCCAGTGGACGAGGTCCGCGCTCTCGGCACAGAGGTGCGTCACCATCGACTCGTCGGCCTCGCCGTCGTTCTTCGCGAGGATGTCGGCGGCCATATCCTCTGGCGTGTCCTCGATCCCCACCTCGGTCTGGTGGCGCGTCCCCGCTGCGGGGATCATCCCGGTCGAAAGCGACGTGTTCCCGCCGACCGCGTCGGTCTTTTCGAGGACCGTCACTTGGAGATCGGACTCGCAGGCCGCGAGCGCCGCGACCAGCCCCGTCCCGCCGCCGCCAGCGATCAGTACGTTGGTGCCCACGTCCCACTCGATATCGCTCGCGGGAACGGTTTCGGTACGGTCGTCTCGCAGCGTCGGCTGCCCCGACTCGCTCATACCTCACGCTCGGAACGCACGTGCCTAAAGCTACCGCACGGCGAGACAGCACGGCCGAAGGAGATAGGTCGTTGCGGTGCGAACAGGCGGAAGTCATGAGCGACACACCAGCCCCGCGTCCCGTCGTCGAGGCGTTCTTCGATCGAATGGCCGACGATCGCCGACGGACCGTCGCCGAGCTGTTCGTTCCCGACCCGACGATCACGCTGCCCGGCGTGACGTTCACCGGCGAGAACGCCGTCGAGGAGTTCCTCGATCACCTCGCCCCACGCTACGAGCGGGCGACCAGGACGTTCGACCGCTGGATCGAGTCGGGGTCCACAGTCGTGAGCATCGGGACGCTCTCGGGCGTCGACAACCGTAGCGAGGCGTTCGAAGGAGTTCGCTACGTCGATGTCTACGAGGTCGTGGACGGCGGTATCGAGCGCCTCGACATCTGGAACGACCTCCTCGTGGCGGGGGTCGTCGATTCGTGAGCGACCGTATCGGGGTGCTGCTCTCGCTCCGCGACGACCTCGATCTCGTCCGACGGGCCGAGCGGTTGGGCTACGAGAGCGTCTGGGCCGCCGAGGGCCAGGGTCGGACCGCCTTCGGCAAGCTCGAACGGTGGGCGACCGCGACCGATCGGATCGGCCTCGCGACCGGGATCGTGAACGTCTACTCGCGCACGCCTGCGGCGCTCGCCCAGGCGGCGGCGACGCTCGACGCCCATTCGGGGGGTCGGGCGATCCTCGGTCTCGGCGTCGCCCACCCCGGCGTCGTCGAGGGGTTTCACGGTACTGAGTTCGATCGCCCGCTCGCAAGAATGGCCGAATATGTGGAACTCGTCCGACGCTACCTCCGCGGCGACGCCGATGGCTTCGACGGCGAGTTCTACTCCCCGGACCGGACGCGGTTCTGGGACGCCTTCGAGCCGGCGCGCGCGGAGATTCCGATCTACAACGCGGCACTCGGCGAGGGCAACGTCACGCTCACCGGCGAGTACGCCGATGGCTGGCTCCCGAACCTCTACCCCCGACCGCGCTTCGAGACGGCGACCGAGTGGCTGGCGCGCGGTGCCGATCGGGCGGGACGGGACGTCGAGGGGATCGACGTCGCGATGTACGTCCTCGCGAGCGTCGACGACGACCCCGCGAGAGCGCGCCGCGCCGCGGCCGAACACGTCGCCTACTACCTCCGGGAGATCCCGGGGTACTACGGCCGGGTCGCCGAAGAGGCCGGCTTCGCGGACGAGGTCGCGGCGATTCGAGCGGCGGACTCGGACGCGGCGGCCGCCGAGGCGGTGAGCGACGAGTTCCTCGATCTCGTCGCGGTGACGGGAACGCCCGACGAGGCGCGAGCGGGGCTGGCGACGATCCGCGAGATGGGTGTCGATCTGCCGATCGTGCGTGCGCCCGCCGGCGTCGAGGACGAGGCCGTCCGTCGGGTGCTCGAAACGTTCGCTCCCGATCGGTCGCCAGGGGAAAGCACGACGTGACGAAGGCTTATGTCGATCGGCGAGAAAGCGACTCGTGATCCGTTCGCATGACCGAGCACATCTGGGACGACCTGCTGACCGAACGGGATCGGCGGGTCATCGAGAAAGCCGGCTACGACGAGGCCGGCGCGTCGAGCTGGGACTCCCGCGGGCTGGGGACCGATCCGCTGGTTCTCGTCATCGACGTCCAGCGGCTCGTCGTCGGGGAGGACGAACCCATCCTCGACGCGATCGAAGAGTATCGAACGGCGATGGGCGAGATCGCGTGGAACGCGATCGGGGAGATCGAACCGTTCCTCGATTTCGCCCGCGAAAACGACCTCCCGGTCGCGTACACCCGGGTCGTGCCGTCGAGCTACGACGACCCCGATCACGAGGACCTGGATATCGTCGAGCCGGTCGCCCCCGAACCGGGCGAGACCGTGATCGACAAGACCTACGCGAGCGCCTTCTACGGCACGGACCTGCTCTCGCGGCTCGTCCGTGGCGGCCACGATTCTGTCATCATCGTCGGCAACTCCACGAGTGGGTGCGTGCGCGCGACGAGCATCGACGCCCAGCAGAACGGGTTCGACGTAATCTTGCCCCAGGAGTGTCTGTTCGACCGGATCGAGGCCTCCCACAAGGTCGCGCTGCTCGACCTGTGGATGAAGTACGCCGAGGTGCTGGAGCGAGACGAAGTCGAGACGTACGTCGAGGAGATCGCCGAATGAGCACGCAATCCGTCCCTCCAAAACCCACCCGACCACAGCCATGACACACGACCTCGTCGTTTCGAACGGCACCGTCGTCTCGCCGGAACAGGGAACCTTCGACGCCGACGTCGCCGCCGATGGCGACGCGATCGCCGCGGTCGCCACTCCGGGATCGCTCTCCGGCGAGCGCGAGATCGACGCCAGCGGCAAGCACGTTCTGCCTGGGGCCATCGACCCCCACACCCACCACGGCATCTATCGCGGCCTCGAAGCCGACGCCGAGACCGAATCGCGCTCCGGCCTCGTCGGCGGCGTGACCACCATCGGGAACTACTTCCGTCGTCCCGACTCCTACCGCGAGATCATGGACGAGTACTTCGCGGCAGCGGAAGACAACTACTACCACGATTACTTCTTCTCGCTCGGCCTGCTTTCCTACGATCACATCGAGGAGATCCCCTACATCGTCGACGAGCTGGGGATCACCTCGTTCAAGTGGTACATGAACTACAAGTACGTCGCGCCGGAGAAGTTCGGCGTCGACTGCGAGATGCGCGACGACTGGGGCGACGCGTTCATCCAGGCGCTCGCCGAGCAGGAGGTTTCGACGACGCTCGGCCACCACTCCGAGAACGTCGAGATCACCAGCGCGCGCGGCGACAACCCCTATCTCGACGTCGAGACCGACGAAGAGGGGGAGTACCGCGACTACGACGCGCTCGTCGAGCAGTTCCCCGGCTACGCCGAGGCCCAGAGCATGACCGCGAGCGGGTCGCTGGCCCGCCAGCACGGCTACGACGACGACTTCTACGCGGTTCACATCTCCTCGGGTCAGACGGCCGACGAGCTGGCGATGTTGCACGACGCGGGCTGGAACATTACTGGTGAAACGTGTACGCACTACCTCGCGCTCACGAGCGATGAATGCGACGAGCGCCACAACGTCAACCCGCCCGTACGCTCGAAGGAAGACCAGGAAACCCTCTGGGAGCGAGTCGCCGACGGCACCATCTCGTGTATCGGCACCGATCACTGTGCCAACCTCGCGGAAGACAAGATCGGCGAGGACGTCCCCGACAGTCTTCCGGGGTTTCCGTCGACCGCGACGATGCTCCCGCTCGTGCTCTCGGCAGGCGTCCACGAGGACCGCATCTCGCTGGAGCGAGCCGTCGAGGTCACGGCGACCGACACGGCGAAAGCGTTCGACCTTTACCCGAAGAAGGGCTCGATCAGAACAGGGACCGACGCCGACCTGACGATCGTCGACCTCGACGAGACGAAGACGGTGACGCCGGAGCTGCTCCAGAGCGCGGCGGATTACTCGCCGTACGAGGGTCGCGAGGTGACCGGCTGGCCGACCCACACGGTCGTCCGCGGCGAGGTCGCCTACGAGAACGGCGAGGTCGTCGGCGAACAGGGTCGGGGAACACACATCGACCGACCGATCGCGGCGGACTGATCACCGATCGGTGACGCCGATTCACAGTATCAGTCCGTTTCCCATCGAACAGCGCAACTCATCGACACGACACATGGATGCGAACACGAACGACACCGACGACATGACGGGAACAGGTTCGGACACCGACACGGACGCTACGGGTTCCGGAGACACCACGGACGGCACGCTCGCCGACGGACAGGGCCCGCTCGACGGGCTCGTGGTCGTCGAGGCGGGGTCGATGATCGCCGCCGGCCAGGTCGGGCGGCTGCTCGCCGACTTCGGCGCGACGGTCATCAAGATCGAACGCCCCGGGGCGGGCGACCACCTGCGTCGCTTCGGCCCACAGAAAGAGGGCACCGGCCTCTGGTGGAAGTACCTCGGGCGCAACAAACACTCCGTGACGCTCGACCTCTCGGCGGACGCGGGACGGGCCGTCTTCGAGGACCTCGTCGGCGAGGCTGACGTCCTCGTCGAGAACTTTCGGCCGGGGACGCTCGAAAAGTGGGGGCTCGCGCCGGATGGGTTGCTGGAGCGAAACCCCGATCTCGTGGCGCTGCGCATCTCGGGGTTCGGCCAGACCGGCCCGTACGCCGAGCGGCCCGGGTTCGGCACGCTCGCCGAGTCGATGAGCGGGTTCGCCTACCTCAACGGGTTCCCCGACCGACCGCCGTTGTTGCCCCCTACTGGGCTCGCCGACGGCGTCGCGGCGATGTTCTCGACGTTCTCGATCATGTTCGCGCTGTGGCACCGCGAGATGCACGACGGCGGCGGTCAGGTGATCGACACCAGCCTGATCGAACCCATCTTCTCGCTGCTCGGCCCACAGCCCCTGCGATACCAGCAGCGCGACGAGATCGAGGCGCGCTCGGGCAACCGCTCGACCTCCTCCGCGCCGCGGAACGTCTATCGGACTCGTGACGAGCGGTACGTCGCCATCTCGGCGTCGACCCAGCCGACCGCGATGCGGATCTTCGACGCGATCGGGCGGCCCGACCTCAAGGACGACCCCCGGTTCGAGACGAACGAACGCCGGCTCGCGAACGTCGACGAACTCGACGCGGTCATTCAGGACTGGATGGCCGAGCACAGCCGCGAGGAGGTGCTCGCGACCTTCGACGAGACCGGTGCGACCGTCGCACCCGTGTTCAACGTCGCGGACATCGCCGACGACGAGCACTACCGCGCGCGAGAGGCGCTCGTCGAGGTCGACGACGCGGAACTCGGCACAGGATTAGTCCAGAACGCGGTGCCGAAGTTCGGCGAGACGCCGGGCACCGTCGACCACCTCGGCCCCGAACTCGGGGCGCACAACGACGCCGTGTACGGCGAACTCCTCGATTACGACGCGTCGCTCCGCGAGAAGCTCGCCGAGGAGGGGGTGATCTGATGGATCGCGGGCCGCTCTCGGTGCCCAACGAGGTGTCGGTGGTCGAGATGCTCCCCCGCGACGGGTTCCAGCGGCTCGACGAGTTCGTCCCCACCGATCGGAAAGTCGAGATCGTCGATCGGCTGAGTTCGACTGGTGTCGACGAAATCGAGGTCACGTCGTTCACCCATCCGAAGGCGGTGCCGACGCTACGGGACGCCGACGAGGTGGCTGCACGGATCGACCGCCGCGAGGACGTGACCTACCGCGCGCTCGTGCCAAACACGGTGGGGATGGAGCGCGCGGTCGACGCCGGGATGGACAAGGTGAACGCCCTGGTGACGGTGAGCGAGAGCTACAGCCGGAAGAACCAGAACATGACCGTCGAGGAGAGCCTCGCCGGGGTCGAGTCGATCGTCGAGATCGCCCACGACGCCGACATTGAGGTCGAGGCCGGGATCGGGACGAGCTTCTACTGCCCTTACGAGGGCCGGATTCCAATGGAGCGCACCCTCGCGGTCGTCGAGCGGGTCGTCGAGGCCGGCGTCGACGAGGTGACGCTCGCGACGACGATGGGGCTCGCGGACCCCGCCCAGATCGCCGCGACGTTCAGGGCGGTGTTCGAGCGCTGGCCCGATCTCGACTGCGGGCTCCACCTCCACGACACCAACGGGATGAGCCTCGCGAACACGCTCGTCGCGATGCAGTGCGGCGTCGACCGCTTCGACGCGTCGGTCTGCGGCCTCGGCGGCGGCGTCGTGCTCCCCGAGGGAATGGCGGGGGTCGGCAACACGCCGACCGAGGACCTCCTTCACATGCTCACCAGAATGGACGTCGACGTGGCTGCCGATTTCGAGGACGTGGCCGAGGCGGCCGGAACCGTCGCCGAACAGCTCGATCTCGGCGCGACGAGCCACGTCCTGATGGGTGGGACGGAGGAACAGGTGTTGGCGACCGTCGCCGACGACCGACCGCAGGACTGACAACCGCGCGTGACCAACCACGAAACGAGACCGACGCAGCACGATACACTATCATGACCGGCAAGACAATCGCCGAGAAGATCCTCTCGGAGAAGGCCGACACGGACGTTCGAGCGGGCGAGTACGTCGAGGCGGAGATCGACGTGGCGATGGCCCACGACATCACCGGGCCGCTCGCGTTCGAGACGTTCGACGACGTCACTCCCGACGACGCCGAGCTGTTCGCACCAGAGCGGACGGTGTTCACCATCGACCATCACGCCCCCGCCGACGGCGTCGAGGCGGCGAACAACCACAACGCAGTCCGGGAGTTCGCCGCCGAGCACGGCGCACACCAGTTCGACGTCGGCGACGGCATCTGTCACGCCGTCCTCGTCGAGGAGGGGTTCGTCCGTCCCGGCGATCTCGTCATCGGAGCTGACTCCCACTCGACGACCTACGGCGGAGTCGGCGCGTTCGGCACCGGCGTGGGGTCGACCGATCTCGGCACCGCGCTCGCGACGGGCGACCTCTGGTTTCGCGTTCCGGAGACGAAGCGCTTCGAGGTGCACGGTGATCTTCCAACTGGTGTCTACGCCAAAGACCTCATCCTGAAGTTCATCGGCGACGTCGGCTTCGACGGCTGCACGTACCAGGCCGCCGAGTACGGCGGCGGCGCGATCGAGTCGCTCCCGATCCACGAGCGGCTGGTCCTCACGAACATGGCGATCGAGATGGGCGGCAAGACCGGGTTCGTCGAACCCGACGAGCGGACCGCCGCGTACCTCGAACGCCAGGCGGATATCGAATACGATCCCGACGGAACAACGTCGCCCGACGAGGATGCGGCGTACGAGTCCGTCCACACCTACCGGGCGACCGACCTCGCACCCCAGGTGTCGAAACCTGCGAACCCCGAGAACGCGGTCGACGTCGGCGCAGTCGAGGGAACGACAGTAGATCAACTGTTCGTCGGGACCTGCACGAACGGGCGCTACGAGGACATCAAGCTGGTCGCCGACGTTCTGGAGGGGGAGGAACTCGCGCCGAACGTCCGAATGGTGGTCGTCCCCGCCTCGGGCTCGGTGTACCGACGGATGCTGGAGACGGGTGTCTTCGAGACGCTCGTCGACGCCGGCGCGATCGTCCAGAACGCCGGCTGTGGGCCGTGTGCGGGCTACCACCAGGGCGTCCTCGGCGACGGCGACGTCTGCCTTGCAACCGCGAACCGGAACTTCCCCGGCCGCGAGGGATCGATGGATAGCGACGTCTACCTCGCGTCGCCAGCCACCGTCGGCGTCTCGGCGCTGTACGGCGAGATCACCGACCCCCGCCGTGGCGATCCCCAGCGATACGACGACGTGATTCTGGCCGAGGAGGCATCCTCATGACGACCGACCGCGATCGGGGCCGAGCGTGGACGTTCGGCGACGACATCGACACCGATCAGATCACGCCCTCGCGGTTCATCGTCTCCAGTGATCCGGACGAACTCGCCGAGCACGCGTTCGAGGACCTCCGCCCGGCGTTCGCGGCGGAGGTCTCGGCGGGCGATTACGTCGTCGCGGGCCACAACTTCGGCTCCGGTTCGTCGCGCGAACACGCCCCGCTCTCGCTCGTCGGCGCGGGCGTCGCGGGGATCGTCGCGCAGTCGTTCGCACGGATCTTCTTCCGGAACGCGCTCAACCTCGGGCTCCCGGTCGTGATCTGCCCGGCCGCCGACCGGATCGACGACGGCGACGACGTCAGCATCGACCTCGACGAGGGCTCCGTTCGCAACCACACGACCGACGAAACCTACGACGCCGAGTCGCTCCCCGAGTTCCTCCAGTCCCTGGTCGACGAGGGTGGGCTGAAACCGTACACGAAGACGAAACTCGGCACGGAGTAGTGCGTCGCAAAGCAACGAACGATCGTCCGTTCGTAGCCGCGAGATTACAACTAACTGCACGAATTGATTCAGTGCGATCGGTGATGACGTTTCACGCTCGTCCAGGTGCGTCGGCGGTCGATGCGTCGGTTGCTGCCGGTGACGTCGGTTGCTACGGATCGCTTGGCTCGTCCATCTCGGTCTCGGACAGCCGGATGCCCTTGCCGGCGAGGTGGCGGAGCTGCTGGCGGACGAAGTCCTCCTCGCGCGTGCCCCGGGTCGCGAGGACGTACATCCGGGAGTTGCCCGCCGGGCGCATCGTCCGGCCGGCGCGCTGGGACGCCTGACGGCGCGACCCACCCAGTCCGGAGGCCACGATGGCGACCTCGGCGTTCGGCAGGTCGATCCCCTCGTCGCCGACCCGCGAGACGATCAGGCGAGTCCGTTCGCCACGCCGGAACTCGTCGAACAGCCGCTCGCGCTCGGCGTGGCGGGTTTCGCCACTGATGAACGGCACGTCGAGCGCTTCGGCGTACTCACTTCCCTGATCGAGCCAGTCGACGAACACGAGTGCCTTCGCGTCGGGATGGTCGTCGAGCAAGGAGCGGACGGCGTCGAGCTTTGCTGAGTTCGTCCCGGCGACCTGCCGACGTTCGTGACCTTCGGCGCTCGCGTACGCCTCGCGGTCGATCTCGCTCCCCCACGGTACGTACCGGAGTTCGACCTCGGGCTCGGCGACGAACCCCGCCTCGAACAGCTTCGCCCAGTCGGTCCCGATCGGCGGACCGATGAGGGTGAATATTTCTGATTCTTTGTCGTCCTCTCGGACGGGTGTTGCCGACAATCCGAGTCGTCGCTTGGCCTGGAGATCCGCGCTCCGGCGGAAGATCCGGCTAGGAATGTGATGAACTTCGTCGTAGACGATCAGTCCCCACCGGCGCTCGTCGAAGAGTTTGCGATGGCGATCCATCCCGGCCGTTCGGTAGGTGGCGATCGTCACCGGACGGATCGACTTCTCGCCGCCGTGGTACTCGCCGACCTGGTCCGGGTCGAGATCGGTGTGGGTGAGCAGTTGGTCGCGCCACTGGCCCGCGAGTTCGCGGCTCGGTGCGAGCACGAGAGTCTCGCCGCCGACGTCAGCGAGTGCGGCGATCGCGGCGATCGTCTTTCCGCTGCCCGGTGGCCCGACCAGCACGCCCGCACCCGAGTCGAGGAACTGCTCGACCCACTCGCGCTGATACTCTCGAAGATCGAGTCCGAGATCGACGTCGAGTGCCGCACCGCGTTCGAGATCGCGCTGGTCCTGGACCGGGTAGCCCGCGTCGTAGAGCGTCCGCTTGATCTCGCTCTCGCTTCCTTCGACCACCCAGCTCTCGGTGTCGGTGATCGGCGCGTGGAGGTGATCGTCGTCGAGATGCTGACGGGCGACGTTGCCCATCAGCGACGGGTTTGCGGCTTCGAGCACGGTGTACCCGTCGGGATGGGTTGTCAGCGCGAACTGTCGGGCGCGATCCCACTGGCTCGTGATCCACTCCTCCAAGTCGGGCGCGCGCTCCGGAAGCACGTCGCGGATCGTGCCGATGAACTCGTCGAGATGGTCCTGTGGCGACCACCAGACGTCCTCCTCGCGGATCTCGTAGATGTACGCCCCCTCACCCGACGAGTCGACGAGGTGGGCGAACTGGGTGAGCTGGGCGCGGGTGAACTGCTCCGGATGTTCGACCACGATCTCCCGACGCTCCGGGAAGACGACGACGTGCTCGCGGTCGACGAACGCGGCGAACTCGGCCGGATACCAGATCACGGGGTCGCCCTCCACGTCAGCACGCTCGATCCCGCCGGTTGCGGCCAGTTCGTCGAGCGCGTCGCTCGCCTCGGCGTGCGACCAGTCGCGTTCGCGGGCGATCTGCCCCGCCGTCGCGACGGGTCGACCGAGGTCTTCGAGCGCCGCCCGGAACTCCGCCGCCGTCATCGCCGGATCAGGATGGTCCTCCGTCGGTTCGGCGTCGATGTCCCGTATCGCCGGTTCGGTCTCCCCCTCGTTCTCTTCTGGCGAGCCGTCGTTCGCGTCGGTCACTGCTCGGAGGGAGGGCCACTGCGGACAAACGGTTTGCGTCTCGATCGCGCTCGTGATCGGCCATCGGTCGCCGGAACGGTCTCAGTCGTTCGCGCTGGAGGCGGCTGCATCCGGCGACGACCGGCTGCCGACCCACACACCCTTGGAGAAGTCGATGGCGTCGTTGTACTTCGCCGCGAGCGCCGTCACCGCGAGATCGCCGGTCACGTTGTTCGTCGTGGCGATCCGACCGAGGATCGGGTCGACGGCGGCGACGAAGCCCACGACGGTCAGGGGGAGCCCGAGCGCATTGAGGATGATCGTGAGCATGATGAGCCCGGCACCGGGGACGCCCGCGGTGCCGATACTGACGAGCACGACCGTCGCGAGCACCGTCACCTGCTCGCCGATCCCGAGCGAAACGCCGACGACGTTGGCCGCGAAGACTGCCGTGACGGCCTGGCGGATCGCCGCGCCGTCCATGTTGATCGTCGCGCCCAGCGGGAGGGAGAACCCGTACACCGACTCGTCGACCGCGAGATTGTCGCGGGCGTCGGCAATCGTCACCGGGAGCGTGCCGCTCGACGACCGGATCGAGAACGCGGTCACCATCGCGTCCTTCGCGCCCGAGAGGAAGGCGATCGGCGACTGGCCGAGCAGCCCCGCGGTGATGAGTCCGAGGTAGGTCACGCCGATGTGGATCGCGATCCCGAGCGCGACCACGCCGACCAGCGACGCGAGCGAGACGATCCCCGCGATCCCGTTGGTCGCAAGCGACGCCGCCGTCAGCGCGAACACGCCGAGGACGCCGTACTCCATCACGCCCCAGACGATCGCGAACAGCGCCTCCGTGCCGGCGTCGACGAACTCGAAGAACGTCTCGCTCCCCGCCCGCACCCGCTCGTCGTCGGTCCGATCCCGGACCCACGCGAGGCCGAGCCCGAACACCACGACGAAGAAGATGATCGAGAGGAGATCGCCCTCCGCCATCGCCCCGATCGGGTTGTCTGGCACGATCCCGAGCACGACCTCGGCGATCGAGGGTGCGCTCGCCGACTCGGCCTCGCCGGGGACGAACTCCTGGCCGGCTCCCGGCTGGAGCAGGTTCGCGACCGCGAGGCCGATGGTCGCCGCGATCGCGGTCGTCACCACGTACAGTCCGACGACCGTGCCACCGACGCGACCGAGCCGCGCGGGCGAGAGGCGCTCCATGCCGGCGAGCAGCGTGAACACGACCAGCGGGACGACGAGCATGTTGAGCAGCGAGAGGAAGAGATCCCCGAGCGGCTGGAGCCGGGTCGCCGGTTCGCCGACGACCAGCCCGACGATCGCGCCGAGAACGAACCCGGCGGCGATGCGGTAGACGATGGGGACCGAGCGGTACGCGCTTGCTGCACGACGGACGGGTGCCGAATTCACTATACCCGTGTTTGGCGAGCCGGACACCAACCGCTGTCGGTCACGTCGGAATCCGCCGCCATCTCTGACGCAGCGGCCCGAGCTGTCGAATCGTTCCCGGTGGTCGCACCGCACCCTCTCGAACGGCGGATTATAAGTATCCCCGCCACAACGGAGGGGACGAAGACACGTGATGGGGTTCGAAACCGCGCTCGGCAATCTCGGCACGGCGTTCGGCGGGAGCGCGCTCGCGGGCGGTGTCACCGGGTTCGCCGCGAAGAAGCTGGCCAAGATCGCCGTCGCGATCGTCGGACTACAGCTGGCGGTGGTCACGTATCTCGACCACCAGGGCGTCCTCGACGTCCAGTGGCAGGCACTCGACCACGCGCTCGCGGGCGCACAGCAGCACCTCCAGACGGTTCCGCCGTGGCTCACGGCGCTCGGCACGACGCTGCCCGTCGGGGCGGGGTTCGTCGGGGGGTTCTTCCTCGGGTTCAGGCGGGCCTGAGCCCCGACGTTCCGCGACCGGCGATCGACCATCGGCGTTCCGTACGGTATCCGATCCACTTCTCGAATCGCCACGGAACGGCGAGCCGTTCGTTCGACCAGGGTTCGGTCCTCGTAGCGACGCGTTCGGACTCCGGGGACGTTTCGGCGGCGGCTGTCGGCAGAATTTTTTACCCGGAGTACGGAGGTAGGCCATGGATCATCTCGACGAAATCCCGATCGAACGACTGCAGGACGCGCTCGACGAGGTGGACGACGCGAAGCCGGCCCAGCGACTCACCGCGGCGATCGCCTACAAGAACGGCGTCACGCAGACCGAGCTCGCCGAGTGGTACGGCGTCCAGCGGCGCACGATCTACAGCTGGCTCAAGCGCCTCGACGACGGGCCGCTGGACCAGGCCGTCACCGACGCACCGCGGTCCGGCCGGCCGCGGAAGCTCACCGCGGAGCAGCGCGAGGCGTTCGAAACCGCGCTCCACGAGCCCCCGACCGAGGTCGGCTACGACGAACCGGCGTGGACGCCGGCGCTCGTCGGCCGGTTCGTTCGCGACGCGTTCGGCGTCGAGTACTCCGAGCCGAGCTGTCGCCGGCTGATGAAGGAGGCCGGGCTCGAGTACCGCAAGCCGCCGCAACCGCCCGCCGGAACAGGATCGAGCGGCGATGGGGCGTCCGACGGACGCGGTAGCGGCCGGTGGACGCCGTAGCGCCCGTCTGGCCCGAACTGTCGTCGGTCCGAATCGAGCCATCGCGTGCGTTCGCGACGGGACGTTCGTCGTAGTGCTTGTCTCGGCCGGTGCGATTAGTTCTGCAGACTTACTCGGACCGACGTGTCGCCGTCGGTCGCCCGTTCGACCGCGTCTCGACTCGAAGACGTCGCGTTCGATGCGGGTGGCCCGTATCGCGTCGTGGCCGACGAACACCCACGGGATCGTCGTGGCGTCGCCGCAGCGCGTGCGGGGAAACACCTACCTCGGTCGGACGAGTGCCTCGATCATGCCGGCAGAGACGTTCACGCTCGCGGCGGCACAGGTCGAGCCAGTGTATCACGACAAGGAAGCGACCCTCGACAGGACGTGCGAGTGGATCGAGCGAGCCGGTCGCGAGGGCGCGGATCTCGTGGTGTTCCCCGAGACGTACTTCCCCGGCTACCCGTACTGGCGCGGCAGCGTCTCGATCCCGCGCTGGACCGATCTCGTGGTCGAACTCCAGAAGAACAGCTTCCACGTCGAGGACGAGGCGATGGCGGGGAGATACGAGCTATCGCCCGCCGATGTCGAAGCGATCGCAGCCGAACACGAGGTCCCGATCGAGACCGTGGAAGCGGTCGTCGATGCAGTCCACGACCTCTAAAGAACATAAAACAGATGATGATTTTTCCACCGCTACTGAAATCGCTGCACTTCATCGGTTCGACTGAAACTGTCTCGGCTCGATCCACCGCTGCTCCTGTCGGTGGCGATCGATACTGTCGCGATCGGAAACGTCCGACGGAAACACGTTGAAGGCCGGTGTCGATCGCTCGTACCGAGTCACCCTGTCGGAAGTCCGTCCAGCAACGACTGCCGTTTGATATCCGATTCCGGGATTTCTCCAATCGATTCTACGCACACATACCACAGAATCCGTTTGTGTTGGAACAGCGATCGGCTCACCGCTTACCGATCGGGAAGACAGCGCTGTTTTCGGGCGGGGAGCCTGGCGATTTCGAATCCGCCGTCGGTCCCGAACCGCCGCTTATCGGTTCCGTTCGAGGGGCGAGACGAACAACCGCTCACGAACGACGGTTCCGCAGTCGGCGTCCCAGCAGTCGACACGCGATCGCCCTCGGCGTCGAACCCGGCGAGGACGCACCCGACGAGCATCTGCATGCAAAATCGGATCGGACCGACGACGGGTTCGTGAGCGGGTTTCGTGGAAAGCGGCGAAACCGAGTGGACGACCGTTCGCGTGTCGATTCCGGAATCAACGGGGATCTACCACCGGTGGTGGACGTGCTCGGCGACGTACTCTTCGTAGATATCGCGCACCGCACCGTGCTCGCGGTGGCTGAGCGGGTCGAGGTCGGCCGCGGCGGCGTTGTCGCGGACGTGCTCGGGCGACGTCGAACCGGGAATCACGGTCGTCACGGCGTCGAAGTCGAGGAGCCACCGGAGCGCGTACTGGGCCATCGTCGCGTCCTCGGGCACCAGCGGTCGGAGCTCCTCGACGGCTCGGAGCCCCTCCTCGAACGGAACGCCCGCGAACGTCTCGCCGCCCTTGCCGCCGACGCCGTCGGCGACGCCACCCTCGGCAGCGGCCTTGCGGTGGTCACCCTCCGCGATCTCCGTGTCGGCGTCGAACGCGTCCGCGAGGAGTCCCGACGCGAGCGGGACGCGAACGATCACGCCGACGTCTCGGCGTTTCGCCTCCTCGAAGAACAGCTCCGCGGGCCGCTGGCGGAAGGCGTTGAAGATGAGTTGTACTGTTTCGACACCGGGGTACTCGATGGCCTTCAGCGCCTCTTCACACTTCTCGACACTGACGCCGTACGAGTCGATCTTGCCCGCACCCTCCAGTGCCGCGAGCGCCTCGAACGTCTCGGGCTGGTAGTAGGTCTCGGTCGGCGGGCAGTGAAGCTGGAGGAGATCGAGCGACTCGACGCCGAGGCGCTCGCGGCTCTCGTCGACCGCGGCTTCGAGGTTCTCGTGGGTGTACTGGTCGGCCTCGTGGGGCGAGAGCCCCCGTCCGGCCTTGGTGGCGACGTGGATCTCCTCGTCGGGATCTTCTTCGGCGAGCACGTCCGCGACGATCTCCTCGGCACGACCGCCGCCGTAGACGTCGGCGGTGTCGATGAAGTTCGTTCCCGAATCCAGGGCCGCCCGGATCGCGTTCTCGCAGTCCTCTCGGTCGACGTCACCCCAGCTGCCGCCCATCGTCCACGTCCCGAGACCGATCTCCGTGACCGCCCGCCCCGTGTCCCCGAGCTCTCGTCGATCCATGTTCCGGGGTCGGACGCCGTCGACATAAATCACAGCCACGCGGCAGTCGTCGATCCCGACCATCGAGAGTGCGTCCCGGACGGTGGGTTTCAGGTCGACTCGGCAGAGAGGTCGGTATGACGTGCTCGATCGCCGTCTGGGGCGGGACGCCTGGCGACATCGCCGCCGCAGTCAGGGCCGCTCGGGAGGGCCGGGACACCGTGCCCGTGGCCGATGGCGACCACCTCGGCGGGATGATCGACGTTCCCGTGAGAGGGGCGGTGGTCTCGGGGACGTAGTTGCACCGCCGGAAGTGCTCGACCAGTTCCTCGCAGGTCCGCACCATCTCGCTCGTCGAGGCCGATCCCTCGAAGACCGTCGTGTCGTCGCGCTCGATCGTCATCGACATCTCGAGGTCGTGGGGGTCGCCCACCGTCACGGACGTTCTCGTAGGCGTCGAGGTGGGTCTCGCCGACGCTGCCCTCGCCCTCGCGGTTCCCCTGGCTGATCGCGCAGGTATCGACCTGCCGCCATCGTCGCTATCACTTGCCGGACCGAACCCGACGCTGGACGCGAAGCCCGTGTCAGAGGGGTCGCTCCTGTCGAACGTTTCGTTCTCCCCGACGGTACCGTTCTCGGCGACAGTTCGCCAAGAGCGACCGTCGATCGATGGCCGCTCAGGCGTCCATCGCGAGCCGAAATCCGATGTTCCCGGTGGCGCTGTCGGGGGTGTTCTTGCTCCGGGCGGCGACCCGGTATCGGTTGCACCACGACCGGTGACAGAGGTACGACCCGCCGCGCATCACCCGCGCATCGCCGTTCTCGGGGCCGGTCGGGTTCTCTCGCGGGCCGTCGACGTGGTGATCGGGGCTGAACCAGTCCGCACACCACTCCCAGACGTTGCCCGAGACGCTGTGGAGGTCGTATTCGTTCTGGGCGAACGCGTCGACCGGCGCAGTGCCACGATACCCGTCGGCTCCGGTGTTGTGCTCGGGGAACTCGCCCTGCCAGATGTTGCAGCGGTGCTCGCCGTCGGGCGTCAGCTCGTCGCCCCACGGGTAGCGTTTTCCCACCAAACCGCCGCGAGCAGCCTTCTCCCACTCGGCCTCGGTCGGGAGGCGCTTGCCCGCCCACTCGGCGTAGGCCTGTGCGTCGGCCCACGAGACCTGCGTGACGGGGTGTTTCAGCCGATCGGTGATCGACGAGGCGGGGCCGTCGGGCCGGAGCCAGTTCGCCCCCTCGATCGCCACCCACCACGGCGCGGCGTCGACCGACTGCATGACGTGCTCCTCGTCCGCCGGCGCGACGAAGTCCTCGAAGACGAACGCCCAGCCGAACTCCTCCGTTTCGGTGGTGTAGCCCGTGTCCCGCACGAACTGGAGGAACTCGGCGTTGGTCACGGCGTGTCTGTCGATGTGGAAGGCGTCGAGGTAGACGTCACGGGTGGGCCCCTCGCCGTCGGCCGGGAATCCGACGTCGCTGTCGGTGCCCATCCGGAACTCCCCCGCCGGGACTTCGACCATCCGCGACGACGGCTCGGCTTCGTTTCGCTCCACGCCGGACCTCGACCGTCCGGCTGCCTGACTCCGGCCGGACGCGCCATCCGACCGGGAGGCGGCACAGCACCGATCCGGGGTGTCGTCGGTCATTGCCGAGCCGTAGCCCGAGGCGGGACAAAAGCGTTTCACCGACGCCCCCTGTGACGCCGGGCGCGACGACGGTGACCCGAACGCTTAACCGCCGAACGGCGGATGGGGAGATATGACGACCGTCACAGTCTGGAACGAGTTCCGACACGAGCAGGAGAACGACACCGTCGCCGAGGTGTACCCCGACGGGATCCACACCGTCGTCGCCGAGGCGCTCGAATCACACGGCTTCGACACCCGGACGGCGACGCTCGACGAGCCCGAACACGGGCTCACCGAAGATATCCTCGACGACACCGACGTGCTGACGTGGTGGGGCCACGCCGCCCACGACGAGGTCGACGAGGAGATCATCGACCGGGTCCACGAGCGGGTCCTCGACGGGATGGGACTGATCGTGATGCACTCCGCGCACTACTCGAAGATCTTTCGGAAGCTGATGGGAACCACCTGCTCGCTCAAGTGGCGTGAGGCCGCCGAGACCGAACGGCTCTGGACCGTGGAGCCGGGTCATCCGATCGCCGACGGGATCGACGAGTACGTCGAGGTTCCCGAGGCCGAGATGTACGGCGAACGCTTCGATATCCCGGCTCCGGACGAACTCGTGTTCACCTCGTGGTTCGAGGGCGGCGAGGTGTTCCGGTCGGGCTGTTGTTACCGCCGCGGCAGCGGACGGATCTTTTACTTCCGTCCCGGTCACGAGACGTACCCGGTCTACCACGACGACGCGATCCAGCAGGTGCTCGCGAACGCCGCCGAATGGGCCACGCCGGACGACGGCCCGACGCCCGACTTCGGCAACCACGACCCGATCGAGGACGTCGACACCGACGACGATCGCAGCGTCCACTGACCGCTCGCCAAGCCCACCCTCCGCCGGACTCGGCCTGTGTCGTACCGCCGACCGCAACCGCTTTCTGTGTGGTGACGACACGGTATGCAGACACACGATGTCGGGAGAACCACTCCGCTACGCGGTCGTCGGTTGTTCGGGGATCGGGCGGACGCACGCCGACGGGGTCCGCGCCGCCGATGGCGTCGAACTGGTCGCCGGCGTCGATCTCGACGACGCCGCGGCCCGCGAGTTCGCCGCGACGTACGACGTCGTCGGCACCACCGATCTGACGGCGGCAGTCGAGAAGCTAGCCATCGACGCCGTCAGCGTCTGCACGCCGAGCGGGACGCACTCCTCGATCGTACGGGAGTGTGCCGATCTCGGCCTCGACGTGCTCTGTGAGAAACCGCTCGACGTCACGGCCGAGCGGGTGAACGGCATGATCGCGGCCTGCGAGCGGGCGGACGTCACCCTGTCGGGGATCTTCCAGCGCCGCACCCATCCCGGCGCGCAGCGTGCCAGGCAGGCCGTCACGGCGGGCGACCTCGGCTCGCTCGTGCTCGCCACCGTCGACGTCCGGTGGCACCGCTCCCAGGAGTACTACGACAGCGCCGACTGGCGCGGCACCCGCGAGATGGACGGCGGCGTGTTGATGAACCAGGCGATCCACGGGATCGACATGCTCGGGTGGCTCGGCGGCGGCGTCGAGCGCGTCTCGGCCGACCTCGACACGCTCGCACGCGACATCGAGGTGCCGGACACCGCAGTCATCGACGTTCGCCTCGGCTCGGGTGCGCTCGGCCAGATCCGCGCGACCACGGCCGCTCACACGGATCACCCGATCACACTCGAACTCACCGGCGAGAGGGGGTCACTCCGACTGCAGCGCGACGAGATCGACGCGTTCGAAACCACGGACGGGCCGATGGCAGTCGACGTCGACGACCGACCGGAGTGGGGTGTCGGCCACACGACGCAGATCCAGGAGTTCGTCGATTCGCTCCACGAGGGCCGCGAACCGATGGTGCCCGCGAACGAGGCCCGGAGGGCGGTCGACGTCGTTCTCGCGGCCTACGAGTCGGACGAACGTGGCGAACCGGTGGCGGTCGCCGAGATCCGCGAGCAGTGATCCGCGGGCAACGGCTGCGAGCGGTAGCTTTTTTCGCTCGCCGGGGAACCCTACGGCGATGAGTGACGATCACCGGATCGCCGTCGTCGGCATCGGCGCGGCCGCGGAGATGCACGCCAACGCCATCGAGAGCCTCGATCGCGCGACGCTGGTCGCCGGATCGTGTCGTGCCGAGTCGAAGGGCGAAACCTTCGCCGAGGCGTTCGACTGTGCGTGGTACGAGGACGCGGCGACGATGCTGGAGGGCGAGACGCCGGACGTCGTCACGGTCTGTACCCCGAGCGGCGCACACCTTTCGAGCGTCGAACTCGCCGCCGAGCACGGGATCGACACCCTCTGTGAGAAGCCGCTGGAGATCACGACCGACCGGATCGACGCGATGGAGCGTATCGCCAACGAGGCCGACGTCCTCCTCGGGGGCGTGTTCCAGCAGCGCTTCAACCCCGTGGTGCGGGCGGTTCACGAGGCCGCCGCCGGGGGCCGCTTCGGCGATCTCGCCGTCGCGAACGCTCACGTTCCGTGGTGGCGCGACGACGACTACTACGCGCCCGAGCGCTGGCAGGGAACTCGGGATCTCGACGGCGGCGGCGCGCTGATGAACCAGTCGATCCACGCGATCGACGCGCTCTGCTGGCTCGCCGGGGCGACGATGGACCTCCCGCGCGGGGAAAACCCCGTGGCGGAAGTGAGCGCCTACACCGCGCGGCGGGCCCACGACGAGGACCGACTGGAGGTCGAGGACACCGCGGTCGCCGCTCTCGAATTCGAGAACGGTGCGCTCGGCCAGGTACTCGGCGCGACGTCGATGTACCCCGGATCGCGGCGTCGCCTCCAGCTCGCCGGCCGCGACGGCACGGCGACGGTCCGCGAGGACGAACTCCGCACATGGAAATTCCGCGACGAACGGGAGAGCGACGCCGATCTGCGCGAGCGCTTCGCCGGCAGCGAGACCAGCGGCGGTGCGGCCGACCCCACCGACGTCGATCACGACAACCACGCTCGCAACATCGAGGCGTTCCTCGACGCCCGCGAAGGTGACGCTCCCTACCCCCTCGACGTGACCGCCGCACGCACGGCCGTCGCGGTCATCGAGGCGATCTACGAGTCCGCCGACCGGGGTGCGCCCGTCGTGCTCGACTGACGCTGTACGTGGGGTTCTTGAGAGGGAGAGCACTCGCCGAAAGAGTCATTGCCCTCTCACGACGAACCACCGTTCGATGACGACACGATCGGACGCCCAGTTCGTCCTCAGCGGGTTCGCCGACGAGATCGACGACTCGCTCACCGTCCAGCTCGACGTGCTCTGTGAGCCGGGGATCGGGCACATCGACCTTCGAGGGATCGATGGAACGAACGTGCTCGACCTGAGCGACGGGGCGGGGCGAAAAGCGGTTTCTCGGGCCCCGAGGGGTTCGAACGGGCCACGGCAGCGTTCCGGTCGGTGCTCGACGAGGCGGACGTGAGGGACGGATAGCGACCCGCGGCCGATCCCCGGATCAGAGCGAGCCGAGGAACGACGCGCCGGTGTCGATCGATTCCACCGGATCGTCGGGATCGTCGTGTTCGTAGATCAGCCAGTCCGCACCGATCTCGCGGGCAGCGTCGGCACAGGCCGCCATGTCGACGTCGCCCTCGCCGATCTCCGCGAACACACCGTCCCGGGTGTGCATGTCCTTCATGTGAACCAGCGAGAGTCGATCGCCGTACTCCCGGAGGAGAGCTTCGGGATCGTGACCCGCCGTGGCGACCCAGCCGACGTCGATCTCCGCGCCGAGCCCCGGTGCGGCGTCGAACAGCCGCTCGAAGGCAGTGTGGCCGTCCACGTCGACGAACTCGTGGTCGTGGTTGTGGTAGTGGAGATCGAAGCCGCGCGAGTCGAACGCCTCGACGAGCCCCGAGAGCCGATCGGCGGTCGACGCGACGGCATCGGACGATTCGAACGCGTCGGGACCGAGGTACGGAACGACGAGGGCGTCGGTGCCGAGGTCGCGGTAGGTGCGGGCCGTCGCGTCGGGGTCGGATTCGAGCGCGTCGACACCGACGTGGGGACCGACGGCGTCGAGGCCGTGATCGTCGAGTCGGCTCCGGACGTCGGCGGGGTCGTGGCCGTCGAGTCCGCCCGAGAACTGCACGCCGTCGTAGCCGGCGTTGGCGACGCGGTCGATCGTCTCGGGAAGCGGTTCGTCGAGCGCACGGACGCTGTAGAGATTGATGGCGATCGGTAGCACGCCCGGCGGTTCGTCGGGACGGGTGTTGAGTCTGTGGGTTCCCGTGAATGGGGCCGTCGCGGCCGCTCCGAAAGGCGGGGATCCCGAGCGGCCGAGCCGGCTCAGACGTCGACGAGCGTCACGGTCGGCCGCCGCGTAGACGGCCCTACTCCGCCCAGTAGGCGTCGCCGGGCGTGGTCTCGAACACCGCACGCGAGAGCACGTCGACCGCCTTTTCGAGGCCCTCGCGACCGCTGGTGAGCGAGTCCTCGTGTTCGATGCTCATGGCGTCGTCGTAGCCCACCATCCGGAGGGTCGAGGCGACGTCCTTCCAGTGGGTCTCGCCGTGGCCGTACCCGATCGAGCGGAACAGCCACGAGCGGTCTTCCTCCTCGGTGTACGGTGCGGTGTCGAGAACGCCCTTCGTCCGCGCGTTCGCCTCGTACACTTTGGTGTCCTTCGCGTGGAAGTGATGGATCGCGTCGTGCTCCCCGAGATAGCGGATCGAGTCGGTGATGTCGATGCCCTGCCAGTAGAGGTGGGAAGGGTCGTAGTTCGCGCCGATCCGCTCACCCGTGGCCTCGCGGAGTCGGACCATCCCCTCGGGCTCGTACACCAGCATGTTGGGGTGCATCTCGATCGCGACGTCGACGCCGTGATCCTCGGCGTGGTCGTTGATCTCGGTCCAGTAGGGGATCCCGACCTCCTCCCACTGGTAGGCGAGCATCTCGGCGTGCTCGGTCGGCCACGGCGCGGTGATCCAGTTGGGCGTCTCGTCGTTCGGGCCGCCCGCGGGGAGACCAGAGAAGCACGTCACCGCGTCGACGCCGAGCTCGCCGGCGAGTTCGATCGCCCCACGGAGGTCCTCGTCCGCTTCGCTCGATCGGTCGTCGTCGGGATGGAGCGGGTTGTTGTGGGTCGCGAGCGCCGAGATCCGGAGATCGTGTTCGTCGAGCAGGTCCTGAAGGTCCGCCTGGGCGTCGTCGTTCCCGAGGTACTCGTCCTGGGGAAGGTGGTCGTCGCCGACGAGTCCGCCACAGCCGAGCTCGACCGCGTCGACCCCGATGTCCGCGAGGTACTCGAACGCGTCTTCCTTCGATCGGTCCGCCAGCGGGACGGTGAGCACGCCGATGTCCATGCACACGGATCATCGCGTCAGCAAATAAACGTTCCGGCGACGTCGGTGGCGGCGTCCGGTGGGTTCGGCACGCGGCGACACCCCCTCGACTACAACCGTGCGGAGCGTGTCGTCGCGCTCGACCGATGACCGACTGGAGGGTCGCCGCCGTCGACTTCGATCACGATCCACGTCGCCGAGAACCTGCGGTGGCCCACGAACATCCCGACACGACGGTCGTCGGCGTCCGTGACGGGGAGCGCGAGCGAACGATCGGTGACGACATTGGGGCGGCGGTCGAGGCTTCGACGTTGACGACGCCGACGCGCTGGTGCTCGATCCAGTCGATCCTGGACTCGCCGCTCTCGATGACGTCGAGGTCGATCCGATGGCTCCTCGCCGCTCCGCCGTCACCGATCGTCCGCTCGCGCGCCGCTCCCTCCACGCACGTCATCGACGGTCGATCGACACGCGCTCGCCGGTTCGGGCCGACTCGTAGGCGGCCTCGGTGACCGCGGTGACGGCGAACGCATCCCGGACGGTCGCTGGCGGCTCGGTTCCCTCGCGGATCGACTCGACGAACGCGTCGCCCTTGGTCCGCGTGTCGAAGCGGTCGTAGTGTGGCGTGTAGCGCCCGCCGGCGGCGTCGATCTCGGTCACCTCGGGCGATCCCCACTGGCTGCTCTCGAAGTACGTCGCGCCCTCGTCGTCCCAGACGTGGATCGCCTCCTGGTGGCTGCACGCGCCGCCGTGGGTGGTGATCGTCGCGGTCGCGCCGTTCGTGAAGTCGAGCGAGAGCCGGGCGCGCTCGTCGACTCTCGCGGCGTCGTCGGCGAACGACATGTCCGCCGCGACCGAGACCGGTTCGAGCCCGACCATCCAGAGAACGATGTCGAGGAGATGGCTGCCGGTGTCGTAGAGGAACCCGCCACCGCTCGTGTCGGGGTCGAGCCGCCACGTTCCCTCGTTCGCAGTCACCCAGTCCTGGGTGATCTCGGCGGTGAGACAGTCGGGTTCCCGATCGTGCCAGCGCTCGCGGCCGGCGACGAACGCGGGATCGAGATGGCGCTGGTAGCCGACCATCACCGTCCGATCGCTCCGCTCGGTCCGCTCGGCGATCTCCCGTGCGCTGTCGAGATCGACCGTCAGCGGCTTGTCGCAGAACACGTGGAGGTCGTCGTCGAGCGCGGCCAGTATCTGATCGTGATGCAGCGCGTGCGGCGTGCCGATCGAGACGGCGTCGAGCGCCTCGTTCGCCAGCATCGCGCCGTAGCTGGTGTAGAGCGCCCCCGACGAGAGGTCGAACCGCGTCGCGATCTCCTCGCGGGCGGCCTCGCTGGGGTCGGCGAGCGCCGCGACCCTCGCGTCGGGGTTGTCGAAGAACTGTGCGCCGACGACGCCGCCGATGAAACCGCCACCGACGAGACCGATACGGAGTGGTTCGGGCATCGTCGGCACGGTACGGAGGCCGACGGCCTAAACCCACCGCTCGCCGACGAAGAGAGCTCGGTCGGCCTCGCCGCACCCCGGAGCATGGTGTTCGACACGCACACCCACGCGTGGGGACCGCCGAGCGAGGCCCACCCGTGGGTCACGACCGAGATCATGAGCGACGTCGAGGGCTACTCGGTCCCGCCGGTCTACACCACCGAACGTCTCCTCGCGGACATGGATGCGGGAAGCCGATACGGGCGCTGGAGGCGGTATCAGTCACACCGCGATCGAGAACCGATCGGTTCGTGATCGGCCGACGGCCGTGACTACTCCTCGTCGAGGTTCCCCTTCGAGTCCCAGATCTCGGTCATCAGGTCGGCGAACAGCACCGTGCGGAGCGGGTAGCCGTCCTCGTCGGTTTCCCCGAGTGGAGTACCCTTCACGTTCTCGACGAACGATCGCTCGAACGTCATGCTCGCGAGAGTCTCGCGAACGTCGAACGTGATCCGCCCGTCCGCGTCGGTCCGGAGCCACGCTGCCGTCCGGGCCCGATCGTCGTACTCGATGGTGTACGTCTCGCCGCCGACGAGGTCGTGGATGTCGTCGATCTCGCCGACGTCGAACCAGCCGTCGTCGGCCTCGATCGCGTACGTCCCGTCCTCGAACCGCGTCTCGTATCGTTCCATGATCGTCGTAGTGTAGTCTGAGTCTTAAGACGTACAGGATTCGTCGCCCCGAGCCGTGATCCGCCTGGCCGACCCCGCAGCGGCCGCCCCACTCGATGGCGAGATCGATCCCAGGGCCCTCTCACGTGTCCGCGGCCCACCGGATCCCTCGCGTGAGAAGGCGCTGGACCGCGGGATGGGCGAACGCCGCGTTCGTGTGGCCGAGCGAACAGTAGAACACGCTTCCGTCGCCGTAGGGCTTGGTCCACGCCACCGGCAGGTCGCCGAGCTCCGGGTGGGCCATCCGCGCGAGCACACGCACCGACTCGTCCCATCGGACCTCGTAGGGTTCGTCGTGAATCGTGAACGCGGGATCGACGCCCTCGGTGATCGGGTGGTCGGCGTCGACGACTCGCACGTCGAGATCGCACGGCTCGGGGTGATCGACGAACGCGCCGCCGACGAGCTCCTCGAAGTGGTCGGCCGGTTGGTCGGCGAACGTCTCGTGGTCGGCCGCACAGTGGATCCCGACGTACCCGCCACCGTCGCGGACGAATCCGAGCAGTCCCTCGCGTTCCGCGTCGGTCATCGTCGGGTCGGTCAGGTAGTCGACCACGACGTCGTACCCCGCGAGATCGGCGAGCGCGGCGCGATCGGTCGTTCCGTCGAGGGCGATGCCGTCGGCCACGAGGAACGCCCGCAGGAGTGGGTACTTCGCGCCGAACCGGTGGAACTCGAACGCGTCTTCGCCGATCACGAGGGCGCGAACAGGTGCGGTGTCGTTCATCGTGCTCCGCGTCGATCGGTCGGCGGATAAGCGTGGCGGTGAGACGACCCCCCTCCACCCCTGTCGATCCCGTGGAGTCGGCCCCGGGAGCTAGGCGTTTATACCGATGGACGTGATGGGGACATGCATGGATCGCGCACTCGTCGTCGTCGATTCCGACGACCCGAACCACGAGCTGCTCCGCGAGGCCGGCACGCTCGCCGCCGGCGTCGGGGGATCGCTCGTCGTGCTCGCACTCGCCACCGAGGAATCGTTCGAGGCCGACATGGAGACGTTGGAACGGATCGCGGAGGTCGAGGGCACCTCCCCCGAATCGCACTCCGGTCCCGAGTACGCCCGCGCGGCCGCCACCGACGCCGCGAAGACCGCCCTCGCCGACATCGAGGTCGATCACGAGAGTTCCGGCGTGATCGACGACGAGGCCGAATGGGCGGACCGGATCGTGAGCGTGGCCGAGGAGCGCGACTGCGATCACGTCTTCCTCCGCGGTGCGCACCGCTCGCCGACCGGGAAGGCGCTCTTCGGCGACACCGCCCAGGCGGTCATCCTCAACTTCGACGGTGCGGTCACGGTCACCACCGACTGATCGTCGCTGCGACGGTCGGCGAACCGTTCGCCCTCCGGACGGAGTTCGATCCAGCGATCGCTGCCGTGATCGGAGCTGCCGATCAGCTGTAGCCGACGAGGCACAGCGCGATATACACAAGAGCGGCGTACACCAGCGTGCTCACGCCCACGATGCCGAGCAGCCCCACGGCGCTGCCGTCGAGCGCGGTCGCAGCGAGCAGCAGCATCACGGTCCGCGAGGAATCCATCACCGAGGCGTCACGAGTGATGGAGCTCTCGACGACGCATATCCACGTGGCCGAAACACACCTCGTGGACGGAAGCGAGCTCGTTCTCCGAGCCGGCAGCCGGGAACGCGACGATCGCGCCGCGCTCGCCGATCTCGGGGACGAACTCGACGAGTCGGGGGTCGAGTGTCGAACTGCCGTTCGACCCTCACGAACGATCCGACACACCGTGGCACGTTCCACAACGTATAACATCCGTCACGACGCCCCTCCTCGCATGAGCACCGAACTGGGGCCCGGCACGGTCGTCGAATACCTTCGCGGGCGGGACGAGATGGATCTCGGGAGCGAGGCGACCGCCGAGCGACTCGGCGGCGGGGTTTCGAACAGCGTACTGCGTGTGCGGACCGATCCCGGCTGCGTCGTGGTCAAACGGCCGTACCCCGACCTCGCGGTCGAGCGCGAGTGGCCCGCCGACGTCGACCGCGTCCACAACGAGGCCGCGGCGGCGCGCGCGTACGCCGACGCCCTCGATCGGCCGGCCGAGCGCGATCGATCCGGCAGGGGGATCGAACGCGCACGGGTTCCCCGCGTGGTGTTCGAGGATCACGGCTCTCACACCATCGGGATCGGGTGTGCGCCCGAGACGGCGACGACGTGGAAGCACGAACTCCTCGATGGCCACGTCGACGTGCGCGTCGCGACGCTCGTCGGTCGCGTTCTCGGTGCGGTCCACACGACGGCGACCGGTGACGTCGGCCTCCGCGAGGCGTTCGCGAGCGGACGACCGTTCGAGCAGCTCCGGATCGACCCCTATCACCGAGCGGTCGCGCGGCGTCACCCGGACGTCGCCGGGGCGATCGAGACCGAGATCGATCGCGTGACCGGCGTCGAGCGGACCCTGGTCCACGGCGACTACAGCCCGAAGAACGTGCTCGTCGATCGCCCCGGGACGGTCGGCGACGATCCGGATACGGGGAACACCGACGCCGACGGCGAGTTCGAGGCGTGGATCCTCGACTTCGAGGTGGCTCACTGGGGCGATCCGGCGTTCGACGTCGCGTTCATGCTGAACCACCTCTTCATCAAATCGCTCTACAATCACGAGCACGGCGAGGCGTACGCGGAGGCCGCGATGGCGTTCCGGGCGGCGTATCGTGACGCCGTGGAGTGGGAGATCGAGCGCGAGACGGTGGCGGAGCTCGCGGTTCTCATGCTCGCTCGCGTCGACGGGAAGTCGCCCGTGGAGTACGTCGCGGACGGACCCGTTGCCGAGGCGCTGCGGGGAGTCGCGAAGCGTGCGCTCCGGTCGACGCCGGAAACGGTGGCGGATTTCGCGGCACTCGTCGCCGAGGAGCGTGAGTCGCTGTGAGTCGAATCGCGTCGGTCGACGCGTGGGAGGTGCTCGACTCGCGCGGATCGCCGACAGTGCGCGTCCGCGTCGAAACCCCCGACGGCAGCGGCACGTTCACGGTCCCATCGGGGGCGAGCACCGGTGCGCACGAGGCGGTCGAACGCCGAGACGGCGGCGACCGCTACGGCGGGCAGGGCGTTCGCGACGCGGTCGCAGCGGTTCGTGAGGAGCTCGCGCCCGTGGTGTGTGACCGCGACGCAACCGATCAGCGCGCGATCGACGCCGCGTTGGTCGAGTCGGATGGAACCGCGGATCTCTCGCGGTGTGGTGCGAACGCCGTACTCGGCGTCTCGGGTGCGGTCGCGCACGCGGCGAGCGCCGCGCGCGACGTATCGATCTACGAGCACGTCGCCGGGCTCGCGGCAGACGACACGCGGAGCGCCGACCCGGGCGCGCTCCCGCTGCCGATGGTCAACGTCCTCAGCGGCGGGCTCCACGCCGAGGGAGGGATCGAGATCCAGGACTTCCTCGTGATTCCGGCGGGAGCCGGCTCCTACAGCGAGGCGCTCGAAACCGTCCGGGGCGTGCGCGAGGCCGTCCGGCGGCGGATCGTCGACGCCGGCCATCGACCACTGGTCGCCGACGAGGGCGGGTTCGCGCCGCCGCTCGCGGGGATCGACGACGCGTTCGACCTGCTCGCGGCGGGCGTTCGCGACGCCGGTCACGAGCCTTCGCGCGAGGACGTGGCCTTCGCCGTCGACGTCGCCGCGACGCACTTTTACGACGAGGCGTCGGGAACCTACGCGCTCGACAGCGTGGATCACCGGCTCGACGCCGAGGGCATGGCCGACCTCGTCGCCCGGTGGACCGACGAACGCCCGCTGGTATCGGTCGAGGACCCGCTGGCAGAGGACGACTGGGACGCGTGGACGACGCTCCACGACCGGATCGGCGACGACGTCCAGCTGCTCGGCGACGATCTCATCGTCACCGACGCGGATCGACTCGACCGCGCGATCGAGCGCGGGGCGGCGAACGCGGTGCTCGTCAAGCCGAACCAGGCGGGCACGCTGACCCGCGCGATCGACGTCGTCCGCGCCGCCCAGCGAAACGGGGTCGCGCCGATCGTCTCCGCACGCTCGGGCGAGACCTGCGACGCCACGATCGCCGACCTCGCGGTGGGGCTCGACGCCGGACAGATCAAGATCGGGTCGCTCGCCCGTTCGGAACGCCTCGCGAAGTACAACCGCCTGCTGGCGATCGAGCGCGGGATCGGGCGCTACGCACGGCCGACGTTCGGCGGCGGGCGCTGATCGCGGATCGACGGTGATCCCCGCACGGTCGAGCCCGAGGCCGGACGGCGTCGCGTTCCAGGAGTTCCTCGTGACCCCATCTGGTGAACGCGTGTTCGCCACCCGAGGCCGGGATGGCGGTCGCGGCGTTGATCTCGGCATAGCCGTCGATGTCGTCGGGGATCACCGGCTCCTCGATTCACTCGAGGTCGTACTTCTCCAGCCGGCTGCACATCTTCTTCGCGTAGCGCACCGAGCACCCCATGTAGGTGTATCTCTCCACGAATGGCAGGGATCGGACACGAATGCTGTACATCGTCGCGGTGCTTCTCGACAGCGAGAGCGCGTGAAACCCACGAACAGCGAAAGCACGCCCGCTGTATGCGATCGATCGAAAAGCACGGGAGCATCACGACCACCACAGCCGAAGCGGTCCGTCGGCGAACCCCGAGCGTGTTCGCCGTTAGCGGACGAACGGATCCGGACCACGATCGGTCTTCGAGCCGGAGAGAGCGTCAGTAACAGGGATACTGGCGTTACGGGAACGGGGTGCCGAGACGTACCTACGGAGCGACGACGGATCGATAGCGGCGTTCCAGTTCGACGGACAGTGGTGGTTCTCACAGAACGTCGTGAATCCGTTGCTGTTCCCGGATTCGGTCGGCGTTGCGTCCGATACTGTTGTCGAGCAGCGGTCGGGATCGGTTCGTCCGACGACACCGAACACGGTGTCGGGGGCTGATCGTTCCCGTCTGCGGAAGAATCGCGAAGCGTTGCTCGGGAAGCTGGATCGGATCCGCGAACGGGATACTCGGTCGACGACGAGGAGCGGGTCAAGGGAATGCGCTGTGTCGGCTGTCCGATCGTCACGCAGCCGGACAGGGTGGTCGGGGCCACCAGCGTTTCAGCACCGGTCAATCGGATGCAGGGCGAACGCTTCGAGACCGAGATCCCGCGGCTCGTCCGCCAGACGGCCAACGTCATCGAAATCCAGCTCGACTACTCGTGAGGGTCGGATCGCTCCAGATCGGCATCGCCCTGTTCGGCGTCGGTCGCCACGATGAAGGATCCACCGCACTCCCGGCACGTCTGGTACTCGCGATCGAACCCCGCGCCACACTGGATGCACCGGTATGCCTCTTCGGCCCCGTCTTCGGGTGCGGACGCGCTGAACAGACCCCAGAGACGCCGGAGCGGTCCCGGGCTCATGGTTCGCCGAGCCACTCCCGAAGACGGTCGAGGCTCGTGCGGGGCTCGGGGAGCGGGTCCCGGTCGAACGGTTCGTGTTCGATCGTCACCCACCCGCCGTAGCCGGCGTCGCCGAGCGCACACGTCTCGTGCTCGGGGGACTCGACGTCGATTCCGTCGTCCATGCCCGAACACTCTCCGGGCAGCCACATGAATCTGTCTTCCGCAGCGCGACCACGACGGGACCCCAGCGGCCGTTTCGTTCCGTGGATCGGATCGAAATCACCGGTGGACCGCCATCTCGTGCCGTGAGCCGTCGATAGTTCCGCCGTCACTTCCGGATCGAGGTTCCCGATCCGAGCTGTATCGGTTCGAACTCGGAGACGGCTTCGAACACCACCTTCACGTCGACGTGCTCGATCGTGGAGCTGGTCACGAACGTCCGGAGCTGTTCGTGCATCGTTTCGGTGGTTTCGTACTTTCCGATCGCGATCAGATCGGTGTCGCCGGTGACCCGATAGACCGCCACCGTGCGCCGGTCGTCTCGAAGTTCGGACGTGACGTCACACAGCGCGTCGGCGGCAACCGCGAGTTCGAAGATCGCGGTGACGTCGAACCCGAGCGCCGTGTAGTTCAGCCGTGGCACGTATCCCGTGATCACGCCGGTCGCTTCGAGGTCCCGGAGGCGCTCACGAACGGTCGAGACAGGAACACCGAGCTGTTCCGCGAACGCACTCGCCCCACACCATCGATCACGGGAGAGAGCGTTCAGCAGCTGTACGTCGATGTCGCTCCGATCGGTGTCTCTCATCGGGGTGGCCGTGTCCTGCCCGTAATCCCCTCGAAAGCACCGAAACCGGTCTGCACGGAGGGGAGCCGGGTCGTCACCGAGAGCACCCACCGTCGTCGACACCGCTGGTCGACGCTCCGGACACGCCCCCGGTTGGGAAGGGACGTGCCCCTTCGCTTTCCCACTTCGGTGTGGTTTTCCCGGTTTGTTTCCCGTTCGTCCATATCACCACCGTTTTCGTCCAACTTCGTCACCCGAATCACGTGAGACACTCACCCGAAGCTGCTACATAAAGACACGTGTTTTCAACCGCCGGTTTGCTGACGAATCGGTGGACGAGCGTGGCATTTCAAATGGGATATTATCTCTATAAGCACGTATTCCTGCAGAAATGGTTCGTTCACACCGTCGAAACGCCACGTTCGTCGACCGTGTTCCGGCGGCACTGTGAGGCCAGGCGTCGCGCGCGGACCGACGACCGGACGGACCACACCCGGTGAACCTCCTCGTGGATCCGTCGTTCCCCGAGGAATCGGTCACGGAATCTGGCCCACGAACGGGCGCTTTCGTCGGCCGCTACGGTCGCTCAGTCGGTTTCACTGCTGCGAGACGTGAAACGTGGTCGAACGCTCGGAGTCGGGGAGAGCACTCCCGGTGGGAGTCGATCCAGCGTTTCCGTGGCGACACGCCGGCCCGGCCTAATATTACCTTAAATACTGAGCTGGCCATGCCACATCGACCACACGTTCCTTTCACAAACGAAAAAGTGTACAATGTCAACGGATAGTTTTATCTGCATCCGTTGTGGAGCCCTCTCCGTGTCGAACGAATCATACGGGTGGAAGAACCGTGGAAAAGCGACCGATGGCACGAAAAGCACTGTTGGACGATGAACGACAAGGAGGAGTGGAAGGACGGGCTGTACGGCGACGACGTGCGCGAGAGACTGGTCGAGTTCGCCGAATCGGGGTGGAAGTCGATTCCCGACGAGGAGCGCGAGCGGTGGTTCTCCCGGTTCAAGTTCTGGGGAGTCTTCCACCAGCGCACCGGCCAGGAGAGCTACTTCATGTTGCGCCTGACCAACTGTGGCGGCGTCCTCGAACCCGGTCAGTTGCGGGCGATCGGCGAGGTGGCGCGCGACTACGCCACCGGCCCGGTCGACAACCCGGAGTTCGGCGATGGATGGGTCGATCTCACTACCCGTCAGTCGATCCAGCTCCACTGGATCAAACTGGAGGACGTGCCCGCGATCTGGGAGAAGTTGGAGAGTGTGGGCGTCTCCACGCGATCGTCGGGCGGGGACACCATGCGCAACGTTTCGGGCTGTCCGGTCGCCGGTAAGGACGCCGACGAGTACGTCGCGACGCGACCGCTGCTGGACCGCATCCAGACGGAGTTGCGCGGGGACGACGCGCTCTGCAACATGCCCCGGAAGTTCAACATCTCCGTGACGGGCTGTCGGGAGGGGTGTGCCCAGGACTCGATCAACGACGTGGCGCTCGAACCCGCGCGGAAGCTCGTCGACGGCGAGCGTATGAGAGGTTTCAACCTCCGTGCCGGCGGCGGGCTCGGCGGGCGCGAGACGCGCCGGGCGCGCTCGCTCGACGTCTTCGTGCGACCGGACCGGGCGTACGAGGTTGTGCGCGCGTTCGTCGAACTCTACCACGAGGAAGGGAATCGCGAGAACCGCAACAAGAATCGCGCGCGCTTCTTCGTCGACGACTGGGGTGTCGAGGCGGTTCGCGAAGCGCTGGTCGAGCGGACCGACTTCGCGCTCGAATCCGCGGGGACGGACCTCCGCGAGGAGTACACCTACAACGCCGGGAGATCCGATGACGAGGGCGACCACGTCGGCGTTCACGACCAGGCCGACGGCCGACACTACGTCGGGCTGAGCACGCCGGTCGGGCGGATCCCCGCCGAAGAGGCGATCGAGCTCGCCGACCTCGCCGACGAGTACGGCAGCGGCGAGGTCAGGCTCACCCGCCGACAGAACCCGCTCGTGATGGACGTTCCGGCGAACAGGCTAGAGGAGCTGCTCGCGGAACCGTTGCTCGACGTCCATTCACCCGAGCCGGATCTCTTCACCCGGGGAGCGATGGCCTGTACGGGCACCGAGTTCTGCTCGCTCGCGCTGACCGAGACCAAGGCCCGGATGGCGGCGATGATCCGGTGGTTCCGGGCCACCCTCGAACTCCCCGACGACCTCGGCCAGCTCAAGATCCACTTCTCGGGCTGTACCGCCGACTGCGGCCAGGCGATGACCGCCGACATCGGGCTGCAGGGAATGCGCGCGAGGAAGGACGGCGAGATGGTCGAGGCGATGGACGTCGGCGTCGGTGGCGGTATCGGGCAGAACCCCACATTCGTCGAGTGGGTCCGCCAGCGCGTGCCCGCCGACGAGGTCCCGGGAATGGTGAAAAACCTCCTCGAAGCGTTCGCCGCCCTCCGGGAGGACGACCAGACGTTCCGGGAGTGGGTCGCAGCCACCGGCCACGCGACGATCGTCGAACTCGCCGAGCCCGAGGAGACGAGCTACGACGACCCCTGTCTGACCGACGCCAAACAGTCGTGGTACCCCTTCGCCGACGGCGAGAGCCCCGCACCGACCGCCGCCGACGGAACCCCAACTCCGAGCGATGACTGACGACCCATCCACCTCGGTCGACGCGATACCGCAGGCACCGATGGACGTCGCGCCGGAGCTCGCCCCGACGACGGCCGATCGGACTAGGCGCGAGCCACGCGCCGAGGGGAGGTCGACCGATGAGTGAGCCGGTGCAGACCACGTGTATGCGGTGTGCGGTCGGCTGCGGCCACGTCCACGAGGGCGTCGACATCGGCTACGGCATCGCCTCGGTGCAGGGCGACGTCTCCCATCCCGTCAGCAAGGGCCTCGCGTGCCCGCGCGGCATCCGCGAGAGCGGCGATCCGGACGGCGAGTGGCTGACACAGCCGCTCGTCAGGAAGGGAGGTGAACTGCTCCCCACGACGTGGGACGTCGCGCTCGGTCGCGTCGTCAGGGTGTTCGAGGAGATTCTCGACCGCGATCGCGACGGGATCGGGGTGCTCGGCAGCGGCCAGCAGACCAACGAGGCGGCGTACGCGCTCGGCAAGCTCGCCCGCGGCGGTTTCGGGACCCGCCATTACGACGCCAACACCACCCTCTGCATGGCGAGCGCGGTCGCGGCCTACTACGACGCCTTCGGCAGCGACGCACCCCCCTGCACCTACGACGACATCCCCGACGCACGGACCCATCTCGTCTGGGGGGCGAACCCCGCGGTCGCCCATCCAGTCATGTTTCGCTGGATCCACGAGAGCGCCCAGGATCCGGACAGTCGGCTCGTGGTGGTCGATCCCGTCGCAACGACGACGGCCGAGGCAGCCGACGCGCACGTCAGTCCAGAGCCGGGCGGCGACCTCGCGCTGGCGCGGGCCGTCCTCGCGAGGATCGTCGAGCGCGGCCGCGTCGACAGGGAGTTCGTCGATCGGGCGACGACCGGGTTCGACGACCTCTGTAAGGATTTGCCGACGCCGACGGCAGCGGCCGCGACCGCCGGCGTTCCCCTCGAAACGGTCGACGCCTTGGTGGAGGCGCTCGCCGATCCGACGCTGCTCTACTGGGGAATGGGCGTCAATCAGAGCACGCAGGGAACGGCGACGGCGGGCGCGCTGATCGATTGCTGTCTCGCGACCGGGAACGTGGGCCCCGGCTCGGGCCCGTTCTCGCTGACCGGTCAGGCGAACTCGATGGGAACCCGAGTGTGTTCCTCGAAGGGAACCTGGCCGGGCCATCGCGACTTCGGCGATCCCGACGAACGGGCCGTCGTCGCGGACGCATGGGGGGTTCCCGAGGGACGACTGCCCGACGACACCGGTCCCGGCCCGGTCGGCATCGTCGAGGCGATCAACGACGGCCCGATCGAGGCGCTCTGGACCGTGGCGACCAACCCGGTCGCGGGGCTGCCCGACGCGACGGCGGCCCGCGAGCGCCTCGACGAGACGTTTCTGGTGGTCCAGGACGCGTTCCGGAGCGAGACCGTCGAACTGGCGGACGTCGTGCTCCCGGCGGCGACGTGGGGCGAGTCGAGCGGGACGGCGATGAACATGGAGCGCACCGTCTCGCGGGTCCGCCCCGCGACCGACAGCCCCTCGGGTATCAGAAGCGATCTCGCCATCGTCGCGACGCTCGCGGACCGACTCGTACCGGGGTTGTTCGACGCTCGCGATCCCGAGGGAATCTTCGCGGAGTTCGCCGCGCTGACCGAGGGGACCGACGCCGACTGCTCGGGGATCACCTACGACCGCCTCGAACAGGAGGTGGCGGTCCGCTGGCCCGCACCCGATGCGGCGACAGCGGGTGGCTATCGCTACTACGACCCCGACGGTGATCGATCGATCGGGACCGACGGCGATCCATCGACCGGGGTCGACGACGACTCACGATCCACGACCGACGAGGAGTCCGGGACCGCTAACGGCGGGGCGGCGTGGACGTTCCCGACGCCCTCTGGCCGGGCGCGTTTCTCGACCGGCTTCGCCGGGAGCGTTCCCGAACCGCCGAGCGAGGCGTACCCGCTGACGCTCACCACCGCGCGCGATCCCGACGGCTACAACACGGGCGTGCGGACGCGACCCTCGATCGACGAAGCGGATCCCCTCGTCGCGCGCGTCGATCCGGCGACGCTCGCCGATCACGAGGAGTGCGTTCGCGCGGACGACGAGTCGAAACCGATCACCACCATCGAATCCCGGCGTGCGTCGGTATCGGCGCGCGTCGAACCGGACGACGCCATCCCCGAAGGGATGGTCTGGCTGCCGATCCACCAGCCGATGACCAACCACCTCACCATCGCGGCGACCGACCCCGACTCGGACGAACCGAACTACAAGCAGTGTGCGGTGCGCCTCGCCGCCCCCGAGCGCTCGAAGCGCGGGACGGAGACCGGTTCGGAGGGCGCGAGTGCGACCGAACGTGAACGTTCCGAACTCGCCGGTCATCCCGCGGGGGTGCGTCAGTGAGCCTCGTCCGGATGACGAAGTGGCGGACGCTGGTGCTCGCCACCGCGGGATTCAACCTCTCCTTTCTGATCTGGTTTTCCTTCGCCCCCTTCACCGGCCCGATGGCCGCGGAGTTCGGCCTCTCGCTCGCGGAGATCGGGATCCTCGCGAGCGCGGCGATCTGGCTCGCGCCGTTCGGGCGGATCCTGACGGGGTGGCTCTCGGACAAGTACGGCGCGCCGACCGTGTTCGCGATCGTGCTCGCGTACGTCGGCGTGTTCTCGATGGCGAGCGCGTTCGCGGAGAGCTACGCGGTCTTCTTCGTCGAGCGGTTGATCGTCGCCACCGCGGGGATCACGTTCGTCATCGGCATCCAGCACGTCTCGGAGTGGTTTCCCGAGGAGCAGTTGGGCACCGCCGAGGGGATCTATGCCGGCATCGGCAACGCCGGGGCCGCGGGCGGCGCGTTGATCCTCCCGCGCGTGTTCGGCACGAACTGGAACGGGCCGCTGTTCGACACGAACTGGCGGGCGGCCTTCTTCTACACGGGCGTCGTCGCGATCCTGATGGCCGTCGTCTACTACGCGATCGGTGAGGCCGCATCGAGCGAGCAGCGTCGCCAGACGACCGCCGAGAGCGCGACCCTGAAGCAGTGGGTTCACACGGCGACGCGGTACGGAACGGTCGTGCTCGCGCTCGCGTACGTGATGAGCTTCGGTCTCGAACTCTCGATGAACGGGTGGCTCGCGACCTACTACCGGGAGGGGTTCGCCACCGACGATCTCGTGCTCGCGAGCACGTTCGCGGCGACGTTCTCGCTCGCGGCCGGCCTGTTGCGCCCCATCGGTGGCTACGTCAGCGACGTGCTCGCACGGCGTGAGCGGGACATCCTGCCGTTCTTCCGGGGTCGCTACCGCGAGCAGTGGACGTTCGTCGCGCTCGTCTTCGTCGTCGTGACGATGATGTTGATGACCCTCGCCGGCCTCTCCGGTGCGGTCACCGTGGCGGTCGGGGCCGGCTTCCTCGTCGGGACGGCGTGTGCGTTCGCCGAGGGAGCGATCTTCGCCCAGGTGCCGGCGATGTTCCCGAACAGTTCGGGGGCCGTCGCGGGCGTCGTCGGCGGGATCGGTACCATCGGCGGCATCGTCTACCCCCTGGTGTACTCCTCGTCGCTCTTCGGAACCCTCCACGTCGGCTACGCCGTCGTGGGGATCTCGATGATCCCCATCGTGCTCCTCAACGCGTGGGTCTACCGCCCCGAGATCGCCCGTCGCGCCCATCTCGACGGCTTCCTCGCTCGAAAGAGCGGTGTCGACGCGACCGGTAGCGACGACTGACGCGGACCGGGAACCGATCGGGAAGCCGGTCGGTCGAGGCGGTGTCGGGGCACGCTCGATGGGCGCGGAGCACCCCCCTCGGGACGACGCGGGGAGGCGACTCCGTGCTAGTCCGCACCGTGTCGCGGTGTGTAGCCGCAGTTCTCACACTGTAGCGATCCGTCGACGCGCGCGATCCGTTCCCTGCAGTTCGGACAGTCGAACTGCATCGTGACCGGTTGGTGGCGGAGATCGACATCCAATAAACCTTCCCACGTCGATCGTCGATAGTCGGTCGAAGCGATCCCGTTCGTCGATGTGAACGAATCGTGCGTGCTTCGGGAAGTGTGGTCGAGAAATACAATCGGTTGGACAAACCACACGGTCGATTCGCTCCTCGTTCGTTATCGACGCGAGCAACCGCTACTGCGGTTGGTCCGGTCGATCCTCAAGTAATACTTGTTTCGCAGGCGATCGGATAGTGCAGCTGGTTATGTACGGTCTACGTTCCTCGGTGAACTCGGTACCGCCTCTCGGAAGCGGCGGGATCCGATTCAGATGTTCGTCACACGCTGGTACTCGTCGCTGAGCGCGGCGGCGTCCTCGGGGAGGAGGGCCACCACCAGGTACTCGGCGTACTCTTCGAAGTACTCGACCAGCGCCGCGATCCGATCGGAGTCGAGCGCCTCCAGCGAGTCGATCACGATGAACGGCAGCGACTCGTGGAGGTCGTGGACGAGGTAGCCCGCGAGCGCAAAGACCAGCCCGGTGACTTCGCGTTCGCTCTCCGAGAGGTGGGCGATCGAGTCCTCGTAGGTCGCACCCTCGTCGGTGCTCCGGATCACGTGGAGGTCGAACACGCCGCGCTCGACTTTCCGCCGACCTTCCCGTACTGTCTGCTGGGTGCGCTCGATCCAGATCCGTTCGATGTTCGCGTAATCGAGCACACCGAGGATGGTCTCCATGTGGTCGTTGAACGCCTCGACCGCCTCGGCCTCCAACTGTTCGATCCGGGTGCGGAGGTCGGCGAGTTCGTCCTGGAGCTCCTCGCGGCGGTCGGTCAGTCGATCGCGTTCGTCGAGATCCTCCTCCACGCTCGCGATCTCCTCGCGAACGTCGTCGAGATCGCTTTCGAGCCGGCCGAGTTCGAACTCGAGCTGGTTTGCCTCCTTGTGCCGATCGAGCAGCTCGCTCTGTTCTTGCCCCTCCAGCTCCTCGACGGCGGCCTCGCGCTCGTCGATCTCGTCCTCCAGAGTGCTGCGCTCGTCGGTGAGCTCTTCGAGGGTCGACTCGCGCTGGGTGATCTCGCGCTCGACCTCGTCGAGCTTGCGGTCGACGCGCTCGCGTCGGTCGCGATCGCCCCGAAGGTCGTCGCGTCGGTCGGTCAGCTCGTCGAGTTCGGCGTCGACCTCGTTGCGTTTCGACGACCGGTCGCGACGGAGCTCCCGGAGACTGTCGAGCGTGTCGTCGATCGTGTCGCGCTCGACCTCGCTCCCGCAGGTCCAGCACACCGTGGTGTCCTCCACCAACTGGTCGGTGAGCGCCTCGCCCTCGGTCTCCGTGCCGGTACTCTCACGGTCCTGAAGTGCGGCGTGAAGCTCGGGGTTGTCGCCGTCGAGGAGGTCCTCGTTGAACTGGAGGATGCGCTGGAGCTGGTTGATCGTCGACTCCAGGGATTGCTTGTGATCGCGGAGGCGGTCGATCTCGGCCTCGATCTCGTCGAGATCGCCCGCGGGCGTCTCGGGGAGGTCGGTCATGTTCGCTTCGAGCTCGTCGCGCTCGTCTTCGAGCGCCCCGATGCTCTCGCGTTCGGTGTCGATCCGGTAGCGAACGTCCTCCAGATCGGAGCGCACGTCCTGGAGATCGTCGAGCGCGTCCTCGAAGGCGTTTTTCTGTTCTCTGGTGTCGTCGACGCTTTCGTCGGCGTCCTCGATCTCGGCCTCCTTCTCGTCGAGCTCGGCGCGCTTGTCCTCGATCCGGTCCTCGAGGCGTGTCTTCTCGGTTTCGAGCTCGGGCAGTCGCGAGTCGAGCGATTTCAGCCTGTCGAGCTCGTCGTCAAGGTTGCGTTTCTCGGCCTCCAGCTGTTCGATCTCGGCGTTGACCGCGGCGGTGTCCACGGGCTGCATGATGACCTCGCGGAGGTCGTCGTCGCGCGCGACCGCCTGGCGGGCCTCGTTGGATTCGAGCAGGAACGCGAACAGTTCGGCAGCCTCGGTGTCCTCGAGGTAGGGATCGCCGTCGAAGACCACCGTACCGTTCCGGCGTTCGAGCGTGCGAGTGTAGGTCTCGCCGGCGAGATCGAGCGCGACCTCGCCGTGGTCGGCGTCCCCCTTGAGCGAGACGCGATCGCTCCCGAGCGTGGCCATCAACGCCTGGAGGAGCGACGTTCGGTTGGTAGCGTTTCGGCCGGTGAGGGAGGTGACGCCGGGCGAAAACGCGATCTCGGTGGTGTCGATGCCGCCGACGTTCTCGACGGTGAGCTCGGCGTGTTCTTCGGTAGCCCGTGATTGACTCATCGTTCGTCCTCCCGTAACAGGGGGGGCTACTAAGTTCTTGTTGCTCGGGACACTACTCGGTCGCCCCGCGTCACGGTCTGTAACGATACTACGGCTGTTATAGCGACGGAGCCGCACGTCACCCCCGCATCTGTTGAGTGACGAACACTCGATCGCGACTGGTTCACACCGGGTGAAAAACAACCGATACGTCGAGTAGCCACGCATCATCGTGAGGCTCGGTATCACGACACTGCCCGTTCGAACCCATCGTTTACCGTGTATGAACGGTGTGGCGACGAGGGTGCTTCGCCTCTGGTGAAAAATACCGTCTCGTTCGTCCCGAGACGACAGGGTAGATCGGGCCCGTCGTTTCGTTCGTCACTTCCGAGTGAAAAACTACCGTCTACAGGATCGGATCCGGCCGAGAACCGTCGCAATCGGCAGTTATCGAACAGATATCACGGGAACGTCCCGAATCGTACCACGTCGTCGTTTCTCCCCTGACGAAATCCTTTTGATCGCGCGGCCGTTCGGGTCGCGGTATGTCCGGGAGCAACACGCCGCGGTTGGTGAACGCGACGGAGACGTCGCTCGCCATCGTCGAGGCCGTTCGCGATCGCGACGGGGCGACGCTCACCGAGGTCGCCGACGGACTCGACATCGGGTACAGCACCGCCCACAACCACCTCGCGACGCTCTGTGCGAACAACTGGCTCGTCAAGCACGACGGCGAGTACGACATCGGCCTGAAGTTCCTCTCCTTCGGGGAGTACGCACGGCGTCGAACGCCCCACTACGACGTCGCGAGGCGACACATGCACGAGCTGACCGAGCGGACCAACCTCGAAGTCGAGTTCCTCGTCGAGGAGTACGGCCGGCTCATTTCGATCGTGGACATGATCGGCGACGCCGGCGGGTTCGGGCCGCCGGAGGACGGCAAGTGGCTGCGGGTTGGCGAGTACTACTACCTCCACAACACGGCCTCGGGTAAGGCGATCCTCGCCGAACTCCCCGACGAGCGGGTCGAGGCGATCCTCGATCAGTGGGGTCTCCCGGCGGAAACCCCGTACTCGGTCACCGACCGCGACGAGCTCGACGCCCAGCTCGCGACGATCCGCGAACAGGGGTACGCCGAGACCGAACAGGAGGTCGTCGAGGGGTTCGCCAACGCCGGGACCGCCGTCCAGTACCCCGACGGGCGGGTCCTCGGTGGGATCAGCGTGGGCTGGCCGACGTACCTCTACAGCGACGGCGTCGATGCCGAAGTCATCGAGCAGCTGCTCGACACCGCCGCGTCGATCGAAGAGCGGATCGCTGCCACGTCGTCGGACTGAGGACGAACTATCTCCGAGATGTCGGAGCTGCGACGAAAGTGTTTTGTCGGGCCGTTTCGTCGGCCGACGTGGATACCATGGCAGCCGACGACACCACCATCGGTAGCGCTATCGACGACGAAACCAGGCGTGAGCTCGTCGACACCGACGATCTCCTTCCGACCGGTTCGGCGTTCGTCCCGGGCGAAACGCCGATCCCCGACTACCAGTTGGCGTGGGGGATCACGAGCGACGACGAGGGCGACCCGATTCACGGCGAGCCCACGGCCGACGACGCCGAACGGGAGCTCGTGATCCCGGTCGAGGAGCCGGGGCCCAACGAGGCGCTGCTGTACATGCTCACCTCGGAGGTCAACTACAACGACGTCTGGGCGGTCACCGGCGTGCCGGTCTCGACGTTCGCGGGCCACGACCGCGACTGGCACGTCACGGGTTCGGGCGGGCTCGCGCTGGTCGCCGAAACCGGGGCCGGCGTCGCGGACGAGGGCCGGATCGCGGTCGGCGACCTCGTCCACGTCTACGCGGGGAAGTTCGACGCGCTCTCGCCGAAGGCCGGCCGGGACCCGATGTTCGCCGACTTCCGGATCCAGGGGTACGAGACGCCGGACGGCTCCCACCAGCAGTTCGTGACCGCCCAGGCGACCCAGCTGTTCGAGCCCCCCTCGACCCTCGACCTCACCGAGGCGGGCAGCTACATCCTCACGATGGGGACCATCTACCGCGCGCTGACGAACACGCTCGACGTGGAGCCGGGGAGTGATCTCTTCGTCGAGGGGGCCTCGACCGGTACCGGCCGTGACGCCGTCGAGATGGCGGTGAGCCGGGGGCTCGACGTCACGGGGCTCGTTTCGAGCGACGAGCGCGCCGAGCGCGCAAAGGGGGTCGGAGCCGACGCGGCGATCGACCGCACGCAGGACGCACTCTCCGGAGCCATGCGGATGGTGCCGAACGATCCCGCCGCGGTCGAGGACTGGGTGGCCGCCGGCGAGCCGCTGCTGGAGGAGTTCCGTGCGAAAAACGACGGCGAGCTCGCCGACTACGCCATCTCCCACGCCGGTCAGGAGGCGTTCTCCCGATCCTACCAACTCCTCGACGAGGGCGGCCGGCTCACGTTCTACGGCGCGTCGACGGGCTACGAGATGGCGTTCGTTGGCAAGGGCGGTGCGACGACGCCGGGCGAGATGTACGACCGCTCGGCGCTCCGGCCGGGCGGGGGCGTGCTCGTCTGGTACGGCACCCCCGACGGGATCGAGGGGACCACCGACGAGGTCGGCGAGGCCGCGATCGAGGCGGCGCTCGATCGGCGCGCACGTGTGGCCGTCGTCACCGAATCGGAGGAACAGGCCGACGCCGTCGAGTCGGCACACGACGTCGAGGGTGCGGTCAGCCTCGAACACCTGGCGGCCGAGAACGACGCGGTCGCGTTCGAGCCGCTGCCCGAGCTTCCGAAACCATCCGAACCCGACGCGCTCGCCGCGACGGTCGGCGAGTACACGAACAAGCTGTTCAAACCCGTCGGGATCGCCACGGGCGAGCTCCTCGCCACGCCGAACAATCCCCGTGGGAACCCGGACGTCGTCTTCGAGCGCGCGGGTCAGAACACGCTCGGGACGTCGACGATGCTCTGTGCGTCGTTCGAGGGCGAGGTGGTGTACGCCGAGGCGATGGCCGACCGGCGCTACTCGTTTTACGCGCCCCAGGTCTGGATGCGCCAGCGCCGGATCCACATGCCGACGACCGAAATCTTCGGCACGCACATGAAGAACACCTACGAGGTGCTGAAGATGAACGAGGAGATCGAGCGCGGGGTTTTCGACGTCCCGCGGACCCATCTCGTCGACTGGGACGACGCCCCCGAAGCCCATCAGGACATGTGGGAGAACAACCACGAGGAGGGATCGTACGTCATCAACCACGCGCTCCCCGAGGACGGGATCGAATCGAAGGACGAGCTCTTCGCGGCCTGGGACGTCTGAGAACGCGCGGTTCGTTCGGCTTTCTCGCTCCGGTCCACTCGCTTCGCGATCCGGACGAATCACCGAACGGTCGCGGTGCTGCTCAGTTCTTTTCGGCGGTTCGCATCCAGTCGATGGCGGCCGAGACGCCCTCCTCGTCGGCGATCTCGTGGAACTCCTGGGCGGTCTCGGTTTCGGCGGAGGCCGCGTAGAGGTACTTCGCGACGTTCGCGGCGGAGTTCGACCGGTAGCCCTGGGTCTCCTGGACGTCGTTGAGGGTGTCCTTCAGCAGCTTCGTGATCGCGCTCGGGACGCGCTTCATGTGATCGACCTCGTCCATCACCGTGTCCATGAGTTCCTCCTCGGACACGACGCGGTTGACGATCCCCATCCGCTCGGCCTCCGTGGCGTCGACGTGCTTGCCCGTGTAGAACAGCTCGCGCGCGTGTTTCAGCGATCCCGTCACGAACGGCAGCACCATCGCCGGCGGGAGCTCGCCCATCCGCATGTCGGGGAAGCCGAACTCCGAGCGCTCGGTGGCGAACGTGAGGTCACAGACCAGCGCGAGGTTGCAGCCGCCGGCGAGGGCGTAGCCGTCGACGGCGGCGATCACGGGAATGGATAGATTGTAGATCGCGTCGAGATGGGTGTACTCCGACTCGATGATCGTGTCCATCGACGGCTCCTCGTCGGCCCCGAAGTCGTAGCCCGACGAGAACGCGCGGCCGTTGCCCGTCAGCACGACCGCGCGCACGTCGGCCGCGTCCTCCGCGGCCGCGAGCGCGGCTTCGAGTTCGTCGAGGAGCCCCGTACTCAGTGCGTTGAGCGTGTCGGGGTCGTCGAGGGTGACGATACGCGCGCCGTTCTCGGTTCGCACGTCGAGGTGATCGTAGTCGCTCATCGGTTGCATCTCCGTCTCGCTCGCAGTCGGGCTTATACCCGTCGGTACCTGTCAGCCAGGAGTGGTTCCCACCCAGTCAGCTCCGCTGCGCCTGCCACGACGCCATCGGGGCGAAGTCGAAGTCGGTGTCACGGGTGTCGAACCGATCGAGCCGGTGGGGGTCGCGCGGGAAGGGACACGCCTCGTCCGTGAGGAACGATCTGACGGCGGCACCGATGCTCTTGGTCGCCATCACCCCGGCCCCGTGAAAGCCCGCAGCGACCGCCAGGCCGTCGGGCCCCTCGTCGGGCGCGTCGACGATCGGCCTGGCGTCCGGCGTCGTGCAGTCGGCCATCGGACAGACTTCCCAGCGAACGACGTCGTCCGCGGGGTCGACGTGCGCGAGCAGTTCCGGAAGGTCCTCGTTCAGCAACCGTTCTAGCCGGGGACCGATCTGCTCGTGATCCTCGCCGCGAACACCCGAGGGCTCCGCCTCCTGCGCCCCCTCCGCACCGTTGCGGGTGCTGCTGTGGGGCCCTCGATCGAGCGCCTCGTCGCCGTAGTAGTGTTCGATACCGACGATCAGGTGATCGTCCCGCGTGGGTCGCCAGTAGCATTGCTCCTGCCAGTCGCCACCCATTGGGTACTCGTCCGGCAGTTCGACGTCGAGATAGGCGACGTTCCAGACGAACTTCCTGATGGGGAGCGGGAGCACGTCCGCGAGCAGGGGTCGCGTTCCCGATCCCGCCGCGACGACGACCGACTCGGCGTCGACCCGTTGGTACTCCGTCTCGACGCCCACTGCGGCTCCGTTCTCGACGCACACCGACTCGACCAGCGTGTCCGGCCGAAACTCGACGCCACGTTCCACGCACAGGCGCTGCAGCGTCGACAGCCACTCGTCGATGTCGAAGTAGCCGGTGTACTCGTCCCAGACGAGCACCTTCTCGTACGGCGAGTCGTCGTCGAACGTCTCGTTCCACCGATCGTACTCGCCCGGCTCGCGCAGCGTGACCCACTCCCGCTCGGCGACCGTCTCGGCCCGCTCGATTTCGCCGGTGCGGACGCCCCGGACGAACTCGCGCTCCGTGTACTCGAAGACGCCCGTTCCGTCCATCTCCTCGAAGAACTCGACGGCGTGACGGGCCCACTCCGGCTGCTCGGGGTAGTCGACGGGCGTCGTGATGACGCCGGAGGCGCGGCTCGACGTCCCGTTGCCGATACGATCGCCGTCGACCACCAGCACGTCGTGATCGGGTGCCAAGTGCCACGCGGAAGACAGACCCGCGACACCGGATCCGACGATGACGACATCGAACTCGGACATTGCGGTTGGTACGCACACCCGCACTCACTAAACGCTATCGGGCACGGCAAACGGCAGGACGGCCGGTCTCGCCAGCGAAACGCAGTTCTACCGAAGGAATCGACGAGGAACAGCCGATTGTAAGCAGGATCGTCGTGGCGACCGCTCGTTTCGGGCTCGCCGTCACTCGCTGCGGCCGCAGGCGCTGACACGCCGATCCTGACGACCGAAAGCTACTAACGAGCGGTGTGCGAACCTCCACCGATGTCCGAGCAGCTACAGCGGCTCTTCAACCCGGAGTCCGTCGCGGTCGTCGGTGCGTCGACGAACCCCGAAAAGCGCGGCTACCGGACGATCGAGGACCTCGACGAGTGGGGGTACGATGGCGAGGTCTACCCCGTGAACCCACGGTACGACGAGATCCGCGGCCACGAGACCTACGCGTCGGTCGCCGACGTTCCTGGGGGCGTTGACCTCGTGTTCGTCGCCATCCCCGCCCCGTACGTCCCCAAAGTCATCCGCGAGAGCGGCGCGGCGGGCGCGGCTGGCGCGGTCGTCAACACCGCCGGGTTCGACGAGGTTGGCGAGGACGACCTCGCCGCCGATCTCGCGGCGGCGGCGCGGGAAGCGGGCGTCCGGATCGTGGGCCCGAACATCCAGGGGATCGACGCGGTCCACCAGCAGCTCCACCTCCTCGGGAGCTATCGGACGACGCCCGGCGGGCTCGGGCTGCTGACCCAGAGCGGCAACATGGGCGTCGATCTGTCCGTCGACGCCCAGCACCGCGGCAACGTCGGCTTCAGCTACAACATCGGTGTGGGCAACGAGACCGACCTCCAGTTCGGCGAGTACCTCGACTTCCTCGCGACCGACGAGAACACCGACGGCGTGACGATCTACACCGAGGGGATGGAGGACGGCCGATCGTTTCTCGAAACTGCCCAGCGCGTCTCGTCGGAGACCCCCATCGTCGCGTTCAAGGCGGGCCAGACGTCGGCGGGAAAGGAGTCCGCGGCGTCACACAGCGCGTCGCTCGCGGGCGACATCGACGTGGTCGACGCGGCGTATCGCCAGGCAGGCGTGACCCGAGTCGAGAGCCTCGATCGCGTGGTCCCCGTGGCGTCGGCGCTCACTCAGTCGCCGACCCCCGACGGCCCGAACGTCGCGGTGCTCACCGACGGCGGCGGTCACGGTACGGTCGCATCGGACGTGCTCACCGAAGCGGGCCTCACACTCCCGGAGCTCACCAAGGAGACTCGGGCCGAGCTGGCGGAGCTGTTCCCCATCTCACCGAACCTCGCCAATCCCGTGGACGTGATGGGGCAGTCCTCACACATCGACATGTGGGCGGCGGCCCCCGAGATCATCCTCGACGACCCGAACGTCGACATGCTGTTGATAACCGGCGCGTACGGTGGCTACGAGGAACACTGGACCGGCCACGAGACCGAAGCCGAACCGGACGAGGAGCCGCGTGCGGCCGATCGCATCGTGAACGCCAGAGACGAGACCGGAAAGCCGGTCGTGATCCACAGCCTCTTCGCCGAGCTGGGGTCGGCAGCGTTCCGACGACTCCGCGCTGGCGGCGTCCCGGTCCACGATGCCGTCACCGACGCGGCGGCGTGTCTCGACGCGCTCGCGGCGTACGGACGGCACTGCCGCCACGCCGACGAGAAGTCCGACTTCGCTCTCCCCGCGCGCGACGAGAACCGGAGCCGTATCGTCGACGGCTCGCGGCTCGCCGAACACGACGCGAAACGCCTTCTCGCGGAGTACGGTGCGCCGGTCGCGCCGTTCGAACTGGCCGCGAATCCCGAGGAGGCAGTCGACGCCGCCGCGGGGTTCGACGGCCCGGTCGCCATGAAGATCGCCTCGTCCGACATCGTTCACAAGACCGAGGCCGGCGGCGTGGAGCTCGACATCGCCAGCGAGGACGCGATCCGAGCGGCGTTCGAGGCGATCATGGACAGCGTCGCGGCGTACGACCCGTCGGCCGAAATCGACGGCGTCCTGGTCTCGCCGATGGTCGACGACGGCGTCGAGCTGATCGTCGGCGTCGTCGAGGACCCGGAGGTCGGCCCGGTCGTGACCTGCGGCATCGGCGGCGTGCTCGTCGAGGCCATCGACGACGTGGCGTTCCGCGCGCTCCCGCTCACGGCGTACGACGCCCGAGAGATGATCGACGAGATCGAGGCCCAAGCCCTCCTCGATGGCCCGCGCGACCGGCCGGCGGTCGACCGCGACGCGCTCGCCGACCTTCTGTGTACTGTCTCCGACCTCGTGATCGAGAACCCCGCGATCGACGAACTCGACCTCAACCCCGTCGTCGCCACCGACGACGGACTCTCGATTCTGGATGCAGCAGTCGAACTCGACTGAGTTCGTGGCGACTCACGCACGCGGCGAATAGCAACGGAAAACGGCGTCGACGCGCGACGACCGTGTCAGTTCGGTGACGAACCCTCGCTCACTCGTCGGCGATGGCCCGGAACGCGTCTTCGGCGATCTCGATCGCCTCGTCGATCTGTTCTTCCGTATTGGAGTAGGCGGTGAAGAAGCGCTCGTACTGGTCGTCGTTGCCGAACAGTGCGCCGTTCGCCGCGGCCTCGAACCACCAGTCGGCGAAGCGGTCGGCGTCGGCCTCCCACGTCTCGCGCTGGGTCTCGGGGACCTCGTCCATCATGAACACCGTCCCCATCGAGCCGATGTGCTGGACCGCGGCGTCGACGCCGGCCTCGTCGGCGGCCTCTTCGAGCCCGGTGAACAGTCGGTCGGCGAGCGGCTCGATGTGGTCGTACACCGGTTCCCCGTCGAGCAGTTCGAGGGTCGCGAGGCCCGCCGCGCACGACACCGGATGGCCGTTGTAGGTCCCGCCGTGGAACGCCGACTCGCGCCACGCGGCCTCGGGATCGTCCGCCGGGGGCTCGATCTCGCGCATGATCTCCTCGCGGCCGCCGAACGCGCCGAGCTGGTAGCCGCCGCCCGCGACCTTCGCGAGCGTCGTCATGTCGGGCGTGACGCCGAACCGGCCCTGGGCGCTCTCCGGCCCGAGCCGGAACCCCGTCATGACCTCGTCCCAGAGCAACACGATGTCGAGCTCCGCGGTGAGTTCGCGGAGGAACTCGTGGTAGCCGTCGGCGGGCGGCAGGACGCCACACGACGCGAGCACGGGTTCGATGACGACGCAGGCGAGGTCGTCGGCGTGCTCGCGAAGGATCTCTTCGGTGGCCTCGCGGTCGTTGAACGGGAACGCCACGACGGTCTCGGCCACCTCGTCGGGGATCCCAGTCCCATAGGGCACGGTGTTCGGACGCTCTTCCGGCCCGAGTGCCTCGACGGAGGCGGAAACCGACTGGAGCGCGTAGTCGTGCGCGCCCGCGTACCCGCCCTCGGGTTTGGCGATCATCGACTTGCCAGTATAGGAGCGCGCGACCCGGATCGCGTGCATCGTGGCCTCGGACCCGCTGTTCGCGAGCCGGACCGTCTCGATGCTGGGCGTCATGTCCCGGATCTGCTCCATCACGTCGATCGCCACGGTCTGGGGCAGCGCGGAGATGTCGCCACACTTCTCGACCTGGGCTTTGACCTGCTCGACGACCGCCGGGTGGTTGTGGCCGAGGATTCCGGGCCCCAGCCCCATCAGGAAGTCGAGATACTCGTTGCCGTCGATGTCGGTGACGTACGACCCCTCGGCCTCGCCGAGGTAGAACGGATAGGGGTCCATCGACCGGACGTTCGACTCCACACCGAGCGGCGTCACCTCGCGGGCGCGCTCGTGGTACGACTCGCTTTCCGGCGTCTGCTCGCGCAACCGCTGGAAGTGGCTGTCTGAGTCTTGCAGACTCATGAGCGGACCCAATCGGTGGGAGGTAATAAGCGTATTTACCCGCTCGCTGTCATCACGATCCCGGCACGACGATCGGGACAGCCACCATTCGCTTCGGTCGATCGGTACCGACCCCTCGGCAGGGGTAGTTACAAGTACCGACTGGTCATAGAGCGAGCGAACGGGACGAAGCAATGTCACCACAGCCGATTCAGCCATGACAGCACCCACGACCGCCGCCGAGATGGAAGAGCGGATCGAGACCGCCGGGATCGAGCACGTCCTCACCGAGTTCGCCGACCTCAACGGGATCTCGCGCTCGAAACAGTTCGCCGCCGAGCAGTTCCTCGAAACCTGGAGTGAGGGCCCGAGCATGAACCTCGCCGTGCTCGGCCAGACGCCAGGCAACGAGATGCCCGTCGGATCGGGGCTCGCGGCGGCGGTCGACTACGCCGACGCCACGCTCCGACCGGACCCGACGACGTTCCGCGTGCTGCCGTGGCGCGAGAACACCGCCCGCGTGCTCTGCGATCTGGCGTTCGACGGCGAGCCCGTGGCGGCCGCGCCGCGGGACGCCCTCCGACGGGTCCTCGACGACCACGAGTTCGGGTTCGAGTTCGGCGTCGGCAGCGAGCTCGAGTTCTACCTGCTGGAGGACACCGACGCGGGCTACGAGCCGGTCACGGATGGCCCCCACGAGTACGTCTCGTGGGCGACCGAGGAAATCACGCCGTTCTACGAGCGCCTGGCGGCGTGGGCGCGCGAGTACGGTATCCCATTGGATTCGCTCCAGCACGAACACGGGCCCGGCCAGTTCGAGATCCTCTTCGAGCACGGCGCACCGCTCGACCAGGCCGACCGGACGTTCGACTTCGAGAGGGTCGTCGAGCGAACCGCGCGGGCCGCCGATCGGTACGCCACGTTCATGGCGAAACCGTTCGCCGACCACTCCGGCAGCGGCTATCATCTCCACGTGAGCGCGTTCGACGGCGGCGAGAACGTCTTCGCCGACGGCGACGGCGGCCTCTCCGAGCGGGGACGCCAGTTCGTCGGCGGGCTCCTCGAACACGCTGCCGGGCTGACAGCTATCGGCACGCCGACGATGAACGGGTTCAAGCGCTACGATCCGGAGGGGTTCGTCCCGACCACCGCCTCGTGGGGCCGGGACAACCGCCGCGTCGCCGTCCGGCTCCCGAACGGGACGCCCCGCGTGGAGACGAGGATCGGGAGCGCGGACGCCAACCCCTACCTCGTGATCGCCGCGACACTGGTGGCGGGGCTCCACGGGCTTCGCGACGAAATCGATCCGGGCGAGGCGGTCGAGGGCAATCCATCGGGCCGGCGGCCGCGGCTGCCGCGCACCCAGGGCGAGGCGCTCGCCGCGCTCGAAGCCGACGACGAGCTCGTCGACGCACTCGGGGCGGAGCTCGTCCGGGCGTACGTCGCGTCGAAGCGCCGCGACCGCGCCGCGTTCGACGAGACGGTGACCGACTGGGAGCGCGAGCGGTACGTCCCCACGCTCTGAGCACGACGCCGTATCGTTTCTCCCGGCTGTGCTCGGACTGCCGTGATCGCCTTGCTCACTCCGTCGCGCTGATGCTCCGAAACTCGAAGTCGGGTGATCGGGACTCGAACCGATTCACCCGGAATGGATCGAGCGGGAACGGCGCGTCGGCGTCGGTGACGAGCGAGCGGACCGCGGTCGCGGTCACGGGAGCGGTCATCACCCCGCGGCCGTGGAAGCCGGTGGCGACCACGAGGCCGTCGGGAGCGTCGGCCGGCGCGTCGATCACAGGTATAGTGTCGGGCGTCGCGGCGTCGACGCCCGCCCAGCCGTCGACGAAGCCTGCCCCGTCCATCCCCTCGAAGATCCGCGGGACGACCCGCGCGACGTGATCGCGGAACCCCTCGTCCTCGGAGCGACTCGCCGCTGCGGGCTCCTCGACGGCGAACGACCACCCGCCGACGAGGAGGTCGCCGTTCCGTTCGGGTCGCCAGTAGACGTGCTCCTCGGGGAGCGACCCCATCGGGAGATCCGAGACGTCCTCGCCGGGATCGAGCACGAGACACTGGGTGCGGTACGGCCGGATCGGGAGTTCGACGATTCCGTCGAGCAGCCGCGGCGTCCACCAGCCCGCCGCGACGACCACCGTCGGCGCGCGGAACGTCGTGTCCGGCGTCTCGACGCCGACGACCTCACCCCCCTCGACGAGGAGGTCGGTCACGGGCGTCTCGGTGTGAACGGTGGCTCCGCGGGCCTCCGCGTCGTCCTGAAGCGTCGCGGCGAAGGTGAACGGGTCGAGCCAGCCGTGGCCTGGCGCGGCGTCGTACTCGACCCCGCCGGCGAATCCGTCCGCGTTCAGCCGCCGGTATCGCTCGCGGAGCTCCGCCGGCGTGCGAAAGGTGCCGGCGTGACCGTCGCCGGCGGCGTTCGCCTCGCGGTGGATTTCGACAGCCGCGTCCGACGGGACGAGCCGGACGTACTCCCGGCGCTCGTAGGCGAACTGTCCGGTCCCGTCGTACGACTCGAAGAAGGCCGCCGCGTGGTCGCTGATCGCGGGCTCCTCGGGGTAGGTCGCACGGAGCCCGATGAGGCCCGCCGCGAGCCCCGACGCCTCGGCGGCGACCTGGCCCTTCTCGATCACGGCGACGTCGTGGTCGGCGGCGAGATCGCGTGCGATCGCGATCCCCGCGACCCCGCCACCGACGACGATCACGTCCGCTGTCTGGGTCTGCTCGGCCGACATGGTCGTTCCGTTCGTTCGATGGTGGGGGCCTTAACTGGATCGGCGGGCGGCCGCTCGTCAGTCGTTTTTGTAGTTCATCATGACGGCCTTCACCTGGGTCATCGATTCGAGATGCCACTTGCTACCGTAGCGGCCGCCGGAGCCGCTCTCGCCGTACCCGCCGAACGGCAGCAGGCGCTCCCAGTAGTTGTTGGTCTCGTTGACGAACACGCCGCCCGCCTGCAGCCTGTTCGCGGCGTCGTGGGCGCGTTCGAGCGAGTCGGTGAAGATCGCAGCCTGGAGCCCGTAGCGCGATCGGTTGGCGATCTCGATGGCGTCGTCGTACCCTTCGGCCCGGATGACGGGCGTGACGGGCCCGAACGTCTCCTCGCGAGCGATGTCCATGCGCTCGGTCACGTCGTCGAGCACGGCGGGGGTGTAGTAGCGCCCGTCGGTGTCGCCGCCGGTTCTGAGCGTCGCGCCCGCCTCGACCGCGCTCTCGACGTGCTCGACGGCCGTTCGCTGGATGCGCTCGCTGACCATCGGTCCGATCTCGGTCGCCTCGTCGAGCGGGTCGCCAACCTGGAGCGCCTCGGTCTTCTCGGTGATCGCCTCCACGAGCTCGTCGTGGACGCCCTCGGTGGTGATGACGCGCTCGGTGCCACAGCAGACCTGACCCGCGTTCGCCGTGCTTCCGACGACGATGCTCTCGGCGGCGTGCTCCACGTCGGCGTCGTCGAGCACGAGGATCGGATCCTTCCCGCCCATCTCCAGCAGGCACTGGGCGTTGCGTTCGGCGGCGGTCTTCGCGATCTCCTGACCGACCGCGGTGCTGCCGGTGAACGCGATCAGCCTGACGTCGCGATGGTCGACGAGCGACGCGCCGGTGTCGCCCGCGCCGGTGACGAGGTTGAACGCGCCGTCGGGGAGGCTCGACTGGTCGAACGCCCGTGCGACGTGGTAGGCGGTGAGTGGCGTCTCCTCGGCGGGTTTGAACACCACGGGATTGCCGGTCGCGATGGCGGAGTAGATGCTGCCACCCGGGATCTCCAGCGGGAAGTTCCACGGGCTGATGACCGCACACGGGCCGTACGGCTCGCGCTGGGTGTAGGCGAACCGTCCCCGGAACTCCGAGGGGACGACGTCGCCGAAGAGGCGGATCGCGTCGTGGGCGTAGTCGTCGCTCGACGCGATGACGTACTCGGTCTCCTCGTAGGACTCCTCAAGGGGCTTGCCCTCCTCGCGCGTGATCCCCTCGGCGATCTCGTCCTCGTGGGCCTCGAAGTACTCGGTCACCTCGTCGAGCACGGCCGCGCGCTCGAACACCGTCATCGCCGCCAGTTCGCGCTCGGCACGGCGCGCCGCCTCGACCGCACGCCGCACGTCCCCTGCCGAACCGTCCGGCACCTCGTCGAGCACCGATCCGTCGATCGGCGAATCGACCTCGATGCCGTCGTTCGAATCGGCCTCGACCCACTCGCCGTCGATGTATAGCTGTCTCATGTGTCCTCACGGCCATGCGAACTACTACCGCAAAAACCTTTCTCGCGCACGGCTCTCGGCTCGGGCCGTCGGCCAGGCGCGAGCGGCTCGCAGTTCGTTCGACCCGCAGCCTGTTCGGTTCGGGACGCTTTCACGTTCTCAGCCCTCGTACGCACGTATCGAGTCACCTGAGTCGAATCCTCGCGTGCGACGGCCTGGCCCGGAGAGGGGAAACCTTCTTATCGTCCGAGTCGAGACGTGGCACACGATACGACATGGCAACTGATCACGCGCGCGGCGAGTCGGTCGACCTGTTCGACCGGCTCCGCCGCCACCGGTACGTCGGGTTGGTGTTCAACATCGCGCCAGCGAGCGTGTGGCTCGTGGCCTTCTTCCTCGTCCCGCTCGCAGTCATGTTCTACTACAGCTTCGGCACCCGCGGGGCGTTCGGGGTGGTGCTCCTCGACGCCGCCAACCTCGGCCTCCAGCAGTACGTGACGTTTTTCATTCCTGACGACGCGTCCGTTCTGGAGGCCGCGTGGTACACCGTCGGCTGGCTGTTCGGCCAGTTCGTGCCGTTCGTGCCGAACGTCGCGGGCGGGACGCCGACGCCGTACGTCCAGCTGCTGTTCAAGAGCCTCTACTTCGGCGTGATCACGACGGTCTTCGCGCTTGCGATGGGCTACCCGCTCGCATACTTCGTCGCTCGAAAGACGCCGTCGGGCTATCAGAACCTCCTCGTCGCGCTCGTCGTGCTGCCGTACTGGGCGTCGTACCTCGTCCGGATCTACGCGATCAAGATCCTCCTCGCGAGGGGCGGCCTCGTCGACAGCCTGCTCACCACCCTCGGGATCGCGGACAACGTCACGCTGCTCTACTCCGACATCGCGGTCGGGACCGGCCTCATCTACGTCTACGTCCCGTTCATGATCCTGCCCGTGTACGCGAGCCTCGAACAGTTCGACCCGACCCTGGAGGAGGCCGCGATGGACCTCGGTGCGGACCGTCTCGACGCGTTCCGGAAGGTGACGCTGCCGCTGTCGCTGCCCGGCGTGATCGCCGGCAGCATCCTCGTGTTCATCCCCGCGGTGGGGACGTACGTCATCCCGGAACTGCTCGGCGGGACGAGCACCGCGACCATCGGGGAGTTCATCGCGAGTCAGTTCGGCGCGGCGGGCAACTGGCCGCTCGGGGCGGCGGCGGCGTTCGTCCTCATGGTCATCATGTTCGGCGCGCTCTGGGCGTACCAGACGTGGGCCGGGGGTGACTTCCTGTGAGCACCACCACCGTGAGCCGGTTCAAGCGGATCCGATCGCGGCTCATCGACCGCCACGGCGGCACCGCGCTGGGGATCGAGGCGATCCTCGTCTACGCGTTCCTCTACACCCCGATCGCGGTGATGGTCGCGCTCTCCTTTAACGACTCCCGGCTCGCGATCGTCTGGCAGGGCTTTACGACCGAGTGGTACGCGGCGCTGTTCAGCGGCGAGACCATCGCGCGCGTCAACCCCACGGTCGCGTGGAACGCCCTCCAGAACTCCCTCCTGATCGCCGTCGTCACCGTCGTCGTCTCCACGACGTTCGGGACGATGCTCGCGCTCGCGCTGAACCGCTACGAGTTCCCCGGCAAGGGCCTTCTCCAGGGTGTGACCTACATGCCGCTCATCATCCCGAGCATCGTGATGGGGATCTCGCTGCTCCTCTTCTTCAATCTCCTCGGGATCGCCACCGGCGTCGGGACGGCGATCGTCGGCCACATCGCGTTCGACATCTCCTACGTGACCGTGATCGTGCTCGCGCGCCTCCAGAGCTTCGACCGGACGCTCGAGGAGGCCGCGAAGGACCTCGGCGCGCGGGAGTTCGAGACGTTCCGGTGGGTCACGTTCCCGCTGATCAAGCCGGGGATCATCGCGGGGGCGCTGCTCGGCTTCGCGATGTCGTTCGACGACTTCGTGGTGACGTTCTTCATCATCGGGAACGAGAACACCCTCCCGATCTTCTTCTTCGGGATGGTTCGCCAGGGGATCTCCCCCGGCGTGAACGTCATCGCGACGGCGATCCTCGTGGCGACGTTCGGGTTCGTCGCGCTCGCCCAGTGGATCGGCGGGATCACGTGGTGAGATCTTCCCGCCACATCTGACGGTGGATTTTACCGGAACGTTTATTACCGAAGTTCCCAACTGTCGAGAGGAGCGGTACGATCATGAAAGGAGATACCACAGCGTCCCGTCGGAAATTCCTCCAAGCAACCGGCACGCTCGGCGTCGGCTCCGCCATCGCACTCGCGGGCTGCGTCGGCAGCGGTGGCGGAGGCGGGAGTGACGGCGGCGGGAACACCAACGGGGGCACTGGCGGCGGGAACATCAGCGGCGGGGGCGGCGGAACGGGAAACAACAGTAGCGTTCCGTCGGGCGGTGACGCGTCGGTTCGCGAGGAGTACGGGCTCCCCGAACTCGACTACGAGCTGGAGAACAGACTCAATATCTTCCAGTGGACCGACTACTGGCCCTCGGAGACGGTGGGGATCTTCGAGAAGGCCTACGGGGTGAAGGTGAACGTCTCGAACTTCGCGTCGAACGAGGAGATGTTCAACAAGCTCAAGGCCGGTGGCTCCGGCCAGTTCGACCTCATCTTCCCGTCGGACTACATGGTGAACATCCTCGCGTCCCAGGACCTGATCCAGCCGATCGACAAGGGAAAGATCCCGACGTGGGACAACCTCGAAGAGCGGTGGGCGAAGAACCCGTCGTACGATCCGAGCGACAAGCGCTACTCGGTTCCGTACTTCTGGGGCACCAGCGGGACGGGCTGGAACACGAACATGGTCGACGGCATCGGCGACACGCCCTCGTGGGACCTGATGTGGAACGAGGAGTACAAGGGGCAGATGACGATGCTCAACGACATGCGCGAGACCATCGGGGCCTCGCTCAAGCGACTCGGCTACTCGCTGAACACGAAGGACGAGGCCAAGATCGAGGAGGCGAAGGAGGCGCTCATCGAGCAGAAGCCGCTCCTGACGACGTACTCGTCGGTGAGCCGCGACGCGGCGCTCCAGAAGGAGAACGCGAGCCCGGTCCACCTCTGGAACGGCGACGCGATCAAGGCGTACTACGCCATGGTCGAGGACGGCGAGGCACCGATCGAGTACTTCGTCCCGAAGGAGGGCGGCGTCGTGTGGATGGACACGATGGACATCACGAAGAACGCCTCGCACGTCAACGCCGCGTACGCGTTCATGACGTTCCTCCTCAACGCCAAGATTGCCGCGAAGAACGCGAACTACGTCGCGTACGGCAGCCCGAACAAGGCCGCCAAGGAGTACATCGACGACTCCCTGCTGGAGATGAAGGCGATCTACCCCGAACAGGCCACGATGGACAAACTCGAGTTCATCGAGAACATCGGCCAGGCGACCCAGACGTACAGCCAGGCGTGGACCGAGATCCAGAACGCCTAACTCGCTCTCCGCTCAACGCACCAGCATGACAACACCACGCGCGCACCAATCCGGCGGTGGAACGGATCGATGACCCAGCAGGACGTCAGCCTCGACCACGTCACGAAGCGCTTCGACGACGTCGTGGCGGTCGACGACGTGAACTTCGATATCGAGCAGGGCAAGTTCCTCACCCTGCTCGGGCCGTCGGGGTGTGGGAAGACCACGACCCTCCGGTGTATCGCGGGGTTCGAGACGCCGACCGAGGGCGAGGTCGCCATCGACGGCCGGCGCGTGAACGACCTCCAGCCGTTCGAGCGCGACACCGCGATGGTGTTCCAGTCCTACGCACTCTTCCCCCACATGACGGTGGGCGAGAACGTCGCGTTCGGCCTCCAGATGCAGGGGATCCCCGAAACGCGGACGGCGGCCGACGGCGGTGCGACCGCCACCCGGAGCGGGGTCGGGACGTCGCTGCGCCGGCTCGTCAGCCGGGAGGACTCCGAGGAGATCGACACGCGGGTCTCGGAGACGCTCGAACTCGTCGAGCTGCCGGGAATGGAGGACCGCGACATCGACCAGCTCTCGGGCGGCCAGCAACAGCGGGTCGCGCTCGCCCGCGCGCTCGTGACCGAGCCCACAGTCCTGTTGCTCGACGAACCCCTCGGGGCGCTCGACCTCAAGCTCCGGAAGAACATGCAGGTCGAGCTGAAGGAGATCCAGGAGCAGCTCGGGATCACGTTCGTCTACGTCACCCACGACCAGGAGGAGGCGCTCACGATGAGCGACGAGATCGCGGTGATGAACGACGGCCGGCTCGAACAGCTCGGGACGGCGACCGAGATCTACGAGGAGCCCGCCTCCGAGTTCGTCGCGGACTTCATCGGCGAGACCAACCTCGTGCGCGGCGAGTACCGAGAGGACGCGAAGGGCGGTGTGATCGAGGCCGACGGCACCGAGTATCGAGTCCCCGCGACCGAGGGGGCCGACGGCACCGTATCGTTCGCCATCCGGCCGGAGAAGATCCGGCTCGGCGAGGAAGCCGCCGGGCTCGCAAACCGGTTCGAGGCCGAGGTGATCGAGGAGATCTACAAGGGCAACGTCGGGAAGTTCACCGTCCGCCTCGCGAACGGCCGGGAGCTCAGTCTCGACCTCCAGATCACCGACCGGGGCGAGTATCTCTCGGCCGGCAACGACGTCACCGTCGGCTGGAAGCCGGGGAACGCGGTCGTCCTCACCAGGTAGTCGTCTCTCGATCGCCGAATCCCGTTTCGTCCGAGGAACCCCGAATCGACGTCAAGGGTACCGATCGTGCCACGGCCGCTGCCGCTCGAACGCGGCGCTGGCGGCGATGACCGTGGCGTCGGCGTGGCGTCGGCCGGCGATCTGCATCCCGACGGGCAGTCCGTCGACGAACCCGGCGGGCACCGACGCGGCGGGGTGGCCGGTGAAGTTGTACGGCTGTGTGAGCACCCACCCGCGGAGCGGTTCGATCTCGACGCCGTCGATTCGGGTTGGCTCCTCGCCGTGGGGGAACGCCGTCGTTCCGAGCGTCGCGGTGACGAGCAGATCGTACTCCTCGAAGCAGTCCTGTAGCCCGTCGAAGACGTGGGTCCGAACCACGTCGGCCCGCTTGTACTCCCGCACGGTCGGTTCTTCGGTGTCCACGACGAGATCGGCGAGATAGGGGCGCACGCGGTCGCGGTCCTCACCGCGCGGGTCGAACCCCTGGGCCTCGAGGTCGTCGAACAGCGATTGCCACCGGACGGTGGCCATCGTGTAGTAGGCGTCCACGATCTCACCCTGGTCGTGGCCGAGATCTGGGTCCACCTCGTCGACGGTCGCACCGGCCCGCTCGAACGCCGAGACGGCGTCGTCGAGCGTCTCCCGGACCGCCGGCTCGACGGGGAAGGTCCCCATTTCGGGACTGTAGGCGATCTTCATCCCGTCGATCGGCCGGTCGACGGCGGCGTGGTACTTCTCTTGTGCTGGTATCGAGAACGGATCGCGTGGATGCGCGCCGGCCATCACGTCGAGCGAGAGTGCCGCGTCCTCGACGGTGCGGGCCATCGGCCCGTTGTGTGACAGCGGCGTGTGGTCCGCGAAGGCGTTGGGGCGCGTGACGTTCGGCACCAGTCCGTAGGTGGGTTTGAGTCCGTAGACACCGCAGAGACTCGCCGGGATGCGGATCGAACCGCCCGCGTCGGAGCCCGGAGCGAGCGGCACCAGCGAATCGCCGAGCGCCGCGGCCGCCCCACCCGAGGAACCGCCGGCGACGCGGTCGGGATCGAACGGCGTTCCCGTCGGCCCCACTAACAGATTATCGGTCGTCGTGCCGAGTCCGAATTCGGGCGTGTTGGTCTTGCCGACGACGATCGCGCCCGCGCTCCTCAGCCGCGCGACGAACGGCGAGTCGGCGTCGGCGACGCGGTCCGCGAAGAGCAGGGAGCCGTCCGTGGTCCGCACCCCTTCGACGTCGGCGAGGTCCTTGATCGCGATCGGGACGCCGTGAAGCGGGCCGAGCGGTTCGCCGTCGTCGATGGCGCGCTCGGCGGCCGCGGCCGTCTCGCGGGCGAGGTCGTCGGTCACCGTCACGAAGGCGTTCGTCCGCGCGTTTCGCTCGTGGATGCGGTCGAGATGCGCTTCGACCACTTCGGTCGGTGAGAGATCGCCATCCCTGATCCGTCTCGCGATACCGGCAGCGGTCATTCGGGTACTGGTTTCTGCCATGAGGCAGGGACGAGCCGGTCGAACAAAAAGTCATACCCCCGTCTCACGAGTCACGACAGGGAAGCGTGGGACGGTGATGCAGAACGTCCACGAACCGGGCCGACGTCCGTCTGGCGCTACCGCTACGGCCACCGAAGGTTTATGCACCAGTCTGTCGATAGCCCGCTCATGGCGTCGAGCGAAACGCGTTCCACGGAGGAGACTGTCGAGAACTACGTCGACGGGGCGTGGCGAACGCCCGATAGCGACGACGGCGAGGCGGTCGTGAATCCCGCGACCGGCGAGTCGCTCGCCACGGTCGCGTTCAGCAGCGACGGCGAGATCGACACGGCCGTCACGGCCGGGACCGAGGCGTTCGAGGAGTGGTCGCGACGGCCGGTCGAGGAGCGGATCCAACCGCTGTTCCGGCTCAAAACGCTGCTCGAAGAGCATCAGGAAGAGCTCGCCGAGCAGCTCACGGCCGAACACGGCAAGACCCTCGCGGAGGCGCGCGGCGAACTCCGCCGCGGGATCGAGAACGTCGAGGTCGCCTGCGGGATCCCCTCGATGATGCAGTCCGGGACGCTCGCGAACGCTGCCCCCGGGATCGACGAGAGCGCGGTCCGCCAGCCCCTCGGCGTGTTCGCGGCGGTCACGCCGTTCAACTTCCCCGGGATGATCCCGCTGTGGTTCCTCCCCTACGCGGTCGCCACCGGCAACGCGTTCGTCCTCAAGCCGAGCGAGCGGACCCCGCTGACCGCGAAATATCTCTTCGAGTTGATCGACGAGGCGAGCTTCCCGGACGGCGTGGTCCAGCTCGTCCACGGCAGCCAGGCCACCGTCGAGGCGCTCATCGATCACGACGACGTCGCCGGCGTCTCGTTCGTCGGGAGCACGCCGGTCGCGCGGAGCGTCTACGAGCGCGCCGCGACCTCCGGCAAGCGGGTCCAGGCCCAGGGCGGCGCGAAAAACCACGTCATCGTCGCCGACTCCGCCGACGTCGCGTTCGCGGCCGAGCAGTCGATCTCCTCGGCGCTCGCGTGCTCCGGCGAGCGATGTCTCGCGAACGACATCGCACTCGTGGATCGGTCGGTTCACGAGGAGTACGTCGACCACCTCGTTCGACTCGCCGGCGACCAGGTCCTCGGCGACGGCACCGCTCCCGAGACGGATGTCGGCCCGCTCATCACGGCCGCACACGAGGAGCGCGTCCGCGAGCTCGTCGAGACCGGGATCGAGGAGGGGGCGGATCTGGTGTACGACGGCCGGGACGCGACGGCCGCGGCGGGCGGTTCGACAACCGAGGGCGACGCGGTCGAGGGAGACGCGGACGGAAACTATCTCGGTCCGTGCATCTTCGACGGCGTCACACCCGACATGACGCTCGCGCGCGAGGAGGTGTTCGGGCCGGTGTTCGGCGTCACGCCGGTCGACGACCTCGACGAGGCGCTCTCGGTTCTCAACCGGAGTCGGTTCGGGAACGCCGCGAGCCTGTTCACCGAACGCGGCGGCGACGCGCGGCGCTTCCGCCACGAGGCCGAGGCCGGCAACCTCGCGGTCAACGCGGGCACGGCCGCGCCGATGGCGTTCTTCCACTTCGGCGGGCAGAAGGACTCCTTCTTCGGCGATCTCCACGCCCAGGGCGAGGACATGATCCAGTTCTACACCGACAAGACGGTCTACATCGAGCGCTGGCCCGATCGGTGAGCGAACGAAGCGGTACCCACGCTGTTGTGTGAGTCGGTCAGTCGTCGCCCGCCGCCACACTCTCGGTCGCTCGCCGGTCGCACTCGGCGGCGAAGTTGTCGAGCACGCGGGTCGCGTTCGAGTCCGCGAACGTGTGTTCGCCGTCGGTCCAGTCGCTCGGTCGATCCCTCACGCGCTCGGTGAACTCCGGATGGAACTGGACGGTCCAGACGGGTGCGTCGGCGTGCCGCGTGCAGAAGTGGTCGTTGTAGGCGGTCCGTGCTGTCGACTCCATCCCGTCGCCTGGCTCGACCACGAGATCCGAGTGCAGCACCGGCACGACGGACTCGACGCCGTCGAGGATCGAGTCCGCCTCCAGAACCTCCATCTCGACGAACGTCGCCCGGCGACGCCGCCCGACCACCTCGCCACCGAGCGCGGCGTTCACGAGCTGGTGGCCGAAACAGACGCCGAGCAGCGGGACGCGCCGCTCGATACACGCCTCGACGAGGTGCTTCTGTTCCGGGATCCACGCGTGCTCGGTGTCGTAGACGCTCGCGGTGCTGCCGCTGATGACGACTCCCTCGTACGCCCCGAGGTCGGGCAGTTCGGCGTCGTCGGCGTAGACGCGGTACTCGCTCTCCGAGAGGAGCCGGGCGATCTCGGGCGCGAGATACCGATACTCCGGCCTGACTTCGTCGTCGAGGACCAGGATCATGCCCGGTCTTCGCGGTCGGCCATCATAAACCCTGCCGGGCGGGGTTGGGATCCGTTGGGCGGGGCGCTCCGGTCGGCGAGGTTGTCTGGCGAGGCAGCCTCTCGATCATCGGTCGGTTTGGCACGGTCGCGCGCTGTCCGTGCCGGGGAGGGAAACGAATAGCGGCCACGATTGCTGGTAACGAGTCGATTATGAACGATTGGTGTCTGCGCCTACTCGGTAGTGAAGCGGAAACGTCAGTACCGACCCACGCGTCCGCCGCTACCGAGTCAGAGCCATGAGCACACCGACATTCACCGACACCATCGACGAGAACCACGCGGACGCCATCGAGCGAGCCACCGCCGACCTCGCGATCGAGCACTGGATCGACGGGCGGAGTTCGGCCGACGGCGAGACGTTCGAGACCGTCGACCCTGCCGTTGCCGACCCCATCACGACAGTCGCCCGCGGGGATGCGGACGACATCGATTCGGCAGTAGCGGCTGCACGCTCGGCGTTCGACGAGGAGTGGCGCGAGACTACGCCCCAAGAACGCAGCCAGTACGTCCACGAGTGGACCGCCGAACTCCGGGACCATCTCGACGAACTCACCCTCCTGGAGAGCCTCGACACCGGGAAGCCGCTCGCGTACGCCCGCGACGAACTCACCGAGGCGCTCGAACAGTTCGAGTACTACGCCGCGGTCGCGCAGGCCCACGAGGGCTCTCAGCTCCCGCAGGGCGCGGACAACCACGTGTACACGCGGAGCGAACCCTACGGCGTCGCGGGCCAGATCCTGCCGTGGAACTACCCGCTCAGCCTGTTCGGCTGGAAGACCGGCGCGGCGCTTTCGGCGGGCAACACCGTCGTCTGCAAGCCCTCGGAGGAGGCCCCGCTGTCGATCACTCGTGCAGCACAGCTCTCCGAGAATATCCTCCCGGACGGCGTGCTCAACGTCGTCAACGGCTACGGCGAGGAGGCGGGCGCGGCGCTGACCGACCACGCCGGCGTCGACAAGCTCTCGTTCACCGGCTCGGTCCCGGTCGGCCGGGAAGTGATGGCCGCCGGCGCGGATCAGATCACACCGGTGACGCTCGAACTCGGCGGGAAATCACCCTACGTCGTCTTTCCGGACGCCGACATCGAGCAGGCCGCCGAGACCTCCGCGTCGGGCATCTTCTACAACACCGGCCAGTCGTGCGACGCGTGTTCGCGCATCCTCGTCCACGAGGACGTCCACGACGAGTTCGTCGATGCGTTCGTCGAGACCGCCGAGGCGTGGGAGCCTGGCGATCCGCTCGCCGACGGCACCACGATGGGGCCGCTGACGTTCGACGACCAGCACGAGAAGGTGTCGAACTACGTCGACGTCGGCCGCGAGGAGGGTGCGGAACTCATCCTTGGCGGTGACGGCAGTGCTGGGATCGAGAGCGACGACGGGTACTTCTTCGAGCCGACGGTGTTCGACGACGTCGACAACGACATGCGGATCGCCCAGGAGGAGATCTTCGGGCCGGTCCAGTGCATCATCACGTTCGCGGACTACGAGGAGGCGATCGAGCTCGCGAACGACGTCGAGTACGGGCTCGCCTCCGGCGTCGCCACCCAGGACGCATCGACCGCCCACCGCGCGGCGGCAGAGATCGAGGCCGGCAGCGTCTGGATCAACGAGTACCACGGCGGCGGCGTGGGCATCCCCTTCGGCGGGTACAAGGCCTCGGGGATCGGCCGGGAGTGTGGGAAGGACACCCTCGACGAGTACACCCGAACGAAGTCGGTCAACGTCGCCCTCGACGACCCGCTGTCGTAGGCACCACGCCGTTTCCACCACGGTCAGGCGACCCGTGCTCGTCGATGGACGACCGACCGTCGTCCCCCATTCGTTAGAATATTCGACTCGTTCGTACGCAACGTGCGATCGAACTCGACGATACCGGAAACCGACTACTCCAGTCGGGAACGAGAGCTCCAGAACGATTCGAATGAAGATTTGTCATTTCGGCCGTTCTGTAGTCGTTTTCCAGATCGGTTCCTCTCGACCGTTCTCTCATTTCATCGCGATGTTTCGTTTTGTCGTTTACGACTTCGATCGTTCGCTTTCTCAGAGTATTACGTCGATTTGGAGAGTTCTTTCGCCGAAGAAGTTGGATAAAATCTCTCTAGCAGCGATATTCTTCCGAGTTGCGACATTCGACATCAGCTCGACAGCTCTACGAAGATCGAGTTGATGATTTTGAGCTACTGGAGAACAGCAGGTACGGCCATCTCCCCCAAAGCTCGAGAGGTGAGCGGCGGCGTATCCGGCCGGAAGCTACCAGCACTACGCCAACGCTCAGTACGTCGAAGGCGTCGAGTACGTCCGCGAGCGAATCGACGGCCCTGCGGCCACGAACCGACTGTACGCGGCCCCGCCGCGGACGAGCGAACAGGTCATCCACGGGCTGTCACCCGACGTCGAGCCAGCCCGATCGCTCGCGGTCACGCTGCGCGCCAACGGGTCGGCGTTCTCGCCGGTCGGCCGGGACACGATGGGTGAGGCGTTCGTCCGGAGCGCGCTCGAAAACGGCGTGAACGAGTCGCGAGCGGCGACGGCGGCCGCCGGGTGGGGTGCGGATCGGCGAGTGATCGCACGAACCGACGACGGCGACGCCGGCCACGCGTGGGCGCTGCGCTGGGACGACGCCGCGAACGCCAGCGAGTTCGTCGTCGCGTTCCAAGAGTATCGGGCGGCGCACGCCATGGAAACCGACACCGCGATCCGACTCACGCACGTGACCGACGAAACGGTGGTCGTCCTCGCCGGCGACCCTGGATTCGTCGACGCCGCCACGGCGAACGGCACGAGCGATCGGGTAACGGTGACCGTCAACACACAGAACTCCTCGTAACGTGCCGGGAGACTCAACGTCGGTTTCAACGACAGGACTCTACTCGGAAGTGATCGTCTGACTGCATAAACAACGCTGGTCCAAAAATTACTGTCCGGAGTCGGAACCGAAACTGCGTGCAGCGTCGAGAGCGAGCGGGAGTGACTCCTCGATCGCCGACCGCTGTTCGGCCGACGGCCACGCGTTGCGGACGAAGTACTCCTCGCGGAACTCGCAGCGTTCGTCCGCGGTCGCGGTCTCGATCCGGCGGGCGTAGTGGTTGCTCATGAAGTCGGCGAACGCCCGGGCGTTCGCGGCGTGAACGTCGCCGTGGCGCTCGGCGACGCGGGCGACCACCCGATCGTTGTGGGCCGCGACCTGTCGCCAGTCGTCGGGATCGCCCGGCCCTGAGAGCCGGCGCTCGATCGCGCGATCGGTGTCCTCGATCCGGTCGGTCCGAACCGTTCCGTCGTCGAGCCATTCGTCGGGGTAGCAGACGAGCACTGCGTCCGATCCCTCCTCGCGGATCCGTGCGGTGAAGCCGTGGTCGGCGAGGACGGACGCACGTTCCTCGCGGTACGCCTCGCGCTCGGCCTCGTCGGTCGCCGCGCGCGCGAGGCGGGTGAGACGCTCTGCCTCGTCGACGGCAGCGGCGGGGAGCTCACCCATCCTCGAACGCCTCGTTGGCGAGTCCGTCGGCACGATCGTTCGCCTCGCGCGGGACGTGCTCGATCGACCAGTCGTCGAACCCGTCGAGGAGCTCGCGGACCCGAACCCGGCGCTCGCGGAGTGCGGGTTCGTTGGTGTCCCACGTCCCTCGAACCTGCTCGACGACGAGCTGGGAGTCGCCGCGGACATCGACCGTACCGAAGTCGTACTCGCGTGCGACGTCGAGCACCCGGAGGAGGGCCTCGTACTCCGCGCGATTGTTGGTGGTGTCGTCGATACGTTCGCCGCCCTCGTCGACGATCCCCTCGCTCGTGACGATGACCCACCCGATCGCCGCCGGGCCGGGGTTTCCGCGCGACGCGCCGTCGAAATAGCAGTGGGCGCGCCCGCCGGTCTCCTGGAGCAGCGCCGCGAGTCGGACGGGATCGTTCCCCTGAATCACGACCTTTCCCTCGTAGGCGACCGCGGTCGCGTCGTCGCGTGCGGCGCGCCAGCGTTCGTGATCGGTGTTGCCCGACTCGATCGCTACGCCAGCGGCTTCGAGCCGTTCGCGGGCGCGCTCGGCGTCACACTCGATGACCGGCATTCGTCGAGACTCGCCGAGGACGGCGGATAGCGTTTCCGATTTGCCCAACGACGATGATCGAGACCGGAGTCCGGAATCACTGTTGACGGCGGTGAGAGGGTGGTGGCGCGCGGGAGCGCCAAAGGCGCGACCCGTGCGAGGGATGACTGAGCGAAGCGAAGGAATCGGTTGGGGAGGTATGTGGCGTAGTACGGTACTGTGGCGGTAGCGGAGGCGGCGAGTATCCACGCGAGCGAAGCGAGCCGACCCGACGAAGGAAGAAGCTGGTTCGAAAGCTCTAATCGGCCCCCCGCCGGAGTGGGGGTATGGCTGACGACGAGAACGGCGAAGGCGAGGACGAGGGGGCGGTCGTCGAGCTCGGCGAGGGCGAATCGATCGACGGCGTTCCGCTCGCGCGGGCGACGTCACGACTGACGTGGGGGATGGAGAAGTCCCGGCTCGAACGGCGGATCGGTGACATCGAAATCCGGACGTCCGATGGACCACGCCGGATCGACGACGTGCTGGCGGAGATCGACCAGACGTACTTCGAGCGCCGCCAGGAGTTCGAGTCCCACGTTCACGAGGTCGTCGGCACGGGACCGGTGCCGACCTCGGACGAGTAGGTCGTGGCGGTCCGCACGTTCGATCGCCCCCGGCTCTCGTGGGTGCAGGTGTCGTTGCTGTGGGGCGGCGTCCTCGCGGTCGTGTGGATGGCGTGGAGCGACGCCGCGGGGAACACCGGGCTGTGGGCCCGTGCGGCCCGCGACGCGATCGTGTATCTCGCCGGGCCCGGCGCGCTGGCATGGCTGTACGGCGAGCGGCTGGGATGGTGCGTCGATCGCGAGGCACTTCGGAACACCCTGCTGCTCGCGCTGTTCGTCTGCCCCTTCTATCTCGTCGGCTCGTCACTCCCGACCGTGCGGGCGTACTACCCGATGTGGGGGACGAGCACGGCGTTCGGGGCCTTCTTGCCGCACGCCGTCGGCCAGTTCGTGATCGTGCTCGCGGCCGAGACCTATTTTCGAGGACTGCTCTGTGTGGGCGTCAGCGACCTCGGCGTGAAGAGCGCGTTCATCAGCCCGGTTCTGTACGCGCTCCAGCACGCGGCGAAACCGCCGATCGAGCTGCTCCTCTCGGGACCGACCGACGTCCTCTTCGGCGTGGTGGACTACCGGAGCGGCTCGATTTTGCCCTCGGTCGTGGCCCACGGTCTCGGACTGGTCCTCCTCGACTGGCTCGTGCTCCACCCGCCACTGCTCCCGCCCGAGCGGGTCGCCGGGTGGCTCCGATGGCTTCCAGTGCCGGTCTGATGCGATCGTGATGGCGGGCGCAGCAGGATGGTTCCGACAGTGAGGTGTGCTGGTGATCGTCGTCGGGACGTTCGCCGCTCTCGATGTCGATTGCCCGGCTCGACGAGTCAGTTCTGCTCCCGTTCGAGGTCGTCGACGCGACGTTCCAGATCGTCGATTCGCCCCTCGTTCGAGCCACCGACGGCACGACCGAGAGCGCGCACCACGACGAACACGAGTCCCGTGACGACGATGACGAGCAGGAGGGTGGCGACCACCGGTCCACCCGGGAGGGTGGGTGCCTGAGCGACCAGCATGATTCACAGCTCCGTCGGAGGGAACAAAGACGTTTCGTGAGGCGCGGTCGGTGCAGTAGCGTCACAGCAGCCCTGGCGGCTGGGCCGGTCCGTAGCGCAGTCCGATGTAGACGATCCCGAAGATGGTCGCGTTGTACGCGCCGTGGATGACCGACGGGACGACGAGGTTGTCGGTGAGTTCGTAGGTCACGCCGAAGACGAGCGCGGGGACGAACAGCAGCGAGATCGTGGCCGCGAGCGCCTGGATCGAGCCGGTGAGCGCGAGGATGTGCGCCGGGGCGAACGTCGCGCTCGCGAGCACGACCGCACCGACCGGGCCGAACGACTCCCGGAGTCGACTCTGGATGATCCCCCGGAAGAGGAGCTCCTCGCCCGGCCCGATCACCAGCAGCGAGAGCGGGATGAGCCAGATCAGAGTTCCCGGATCCTGGAGTGCGGCCTGATCCGTTCGACTCGCGGTCGGGACACCGAGGTTGACGACGAGCAGGAGGAGCACGAACACCAGCGCGAACACCAGCACGTAGCCACTCAGGATCCAGAGCACGTCACGGAGGGTCGGCAGGCGTGCCTTCAGGAACGAAAACGACAGTCCACGTAATCGGAGATAGCCGAACGCGGTCAGCGGGAAGGCGACGCCCTGTAAGAGCAGTACCGTCAGGACGAAGCCCGTGGTCAGCGAGAGTTCGATATCGAGTAGACCTACTACGTTGCCGACCACATAGCCGAGCACGGCTGCCGCCAGAAAGCCCGCCACGGTGATCGACGCCCCGACGCCGACGGCACGGAGCCGACCCCATGCCCCGCCCATCTCGACCGTCGTATTCATGCGTGACGGTCGGGCGGCAGGACGCAAAAATCCCATCACCGCCGTACGCTCGCGTGGCGATCGATCATCGATCGAACCGAACGCCGACGAACACGCCGGACTTACCCGAACTCGGCGAGCTGTGACTGGACACCCGCCGCCAGCGACGACTTCCGACGGAGGCGCGCGAGCGAGACCGGGAGCTGCGGGCCGAGTTCGCGGAGCGCCGCCCCGAACGACTGGGCCGTGCCCGGCTCGTCCGCGAAGGCATCCCTGACTGTCTCGCGCACCTGCCAGACTCCAGTGGGGCCCCAGTAGTCGGGCGTGACGTGACGGCAGACCAGCACCGAGGCCTGCCGGTCGTGCTCGTCCAGGTGTTCGAGCACACCGAGCCGCGCGGCGTAGTACGCACCCGCGGTCTCGTCGACGTAGCTCGTCCGACCCTCGTAGCCTTCGCGGTCGGCCGCGATCCACATCCCGCGATCGGGATCGGGGTTCCAGACGCTGCCGGGCGCTTTGAACTCCACCAGCTCGAACTCCCAGCTGCCGGGCGCGAGCACGATCCAGAACTTGTTTCCCAAATATTCGTTGTAGTACACCTCGGTCTTGTCGACGGAGGTCGCGTTCCGGAGCCCGCCCCGGAGAAATTTCCCGACGGTGTCGTCGACCGCGGTGATCGACCATCTGGTGGGCACGAGCCGCCGGTTCGCGCCCTCCCCGAGCGCGCCGGCCGAGAGGATGGTGTTGATGTCGTAGACGTCGAACCCCCGGTTGTAGAGGTAGTTCATCGCGCCCGCTGCGTGCCAGTCGTCGTCCTCCAGGGTCTTCTTGACTGGCTGCGGGACGTGGGGGTTCTCGGTCAGCGTCGCGCTCTTCGCTTGGGCGCGCGGCCCGGTCGGCGAGGAAACGTCCTGTTCGGAGACCTCGAAATCCACGTCGAGCGGTCCGTCGAGCCCGATCTCGACGTCGACAGGTTTGTCGGCGATCGCGACCTCGCGCTGGGTGCCCAGAAACCCGTTCCACGCGTCGGCGACGTTGTCGACGGCGGCGCGCTGAGTCGAGTTCACCAATCCTGTGCGGTGCTGGAAGACGTCCTCGATCGAGAAGTTCCGGTCGTACCAGTGACCGCCGGTCTCGAAGTCGGCGGCACGCTTCTCGTTGCCCACCGGGGAAAGCACGCCCGTCGAGACGTTCGGATAGGAGGATCGCCCGACGAAGATCGTCGGCGACGTGGAGCCGAGCAGCGCGTCGTCCGAGACCCGCCGATCGAACTCGTGTTCGACGTCTTCGAGGTAGTCGGTGATCGCGTAGGATTTCTTTTTCACCAGCTCGCGGCGCTCTGCGGCCTCGTCGCGCTCGATTTCCTCGAAGTACTCGTCGAGCCGCATCGTTCAACCGAAGGTGTCGTGAGAGCTTGAATCTTGAGTCCGCGGTGGATGTGGTGGTGCGCCGACGCGGGGTGTGGTCGGTACGGGAGCAGAGTGTGCGATGATGTGAACGTGGTTGGCGCACGGCTGTGCGCCGCTCGTCGGCGCACACCTCTCGTGCGAGGGATGAGCGAAACGAGCGGAGCGAGTGAGCGAATCGGTTGGGGAGGCGTGTGGCGGTCGCGGTGTGGCGCGGCTGGAAGCCAGTGATCGTACCGTGAACGACCGTAGGGAGTGAACGGGAGTTTTTAGTCCAGGTTTTTGCGACGAGTGGTGGCCGACCGGAGGGAGGCCACCCGAGGAGTAAAAAAGTGGGTGTCTACCCGTGAATCCCCATCGCCTCGATCTGCTCCTGATACCGATTGCGGATGGTGACCTCGGTCACCTGGGCGACGTCGGCGACCTCGCGCTGGGTCTTCTTCTCGTTACAGAGCAGGGAAGCTGCATAAATGGCGGCAGCGGCGTACCCGGTGGGTGATTTCCCCGAGAGCAGGCCCTTCTCGGCGGTAGTCTCGATGATGTCGTTGGCCTTCGACTGGACTTCTTCGGAGAGGGTGAGTTCCGAACAGAAGCGGGGGACGTACTTCTTGGGATCGACGGGACGCATTTCGAGGCCGAGTTCCTGGGAGATGTATCGATAGGTTCGGCCGATCTCCTTGCGATTGACGCGCGATACTTCAGAGATCTCCTCGAGGCTTCGGGGGATGCCCTCCTTCCGACAGGCCGCGTACAGCGCCGACGTGGCGACGCCCTCGATCGAGCGCCCGCGGATGAGGTCGTCCGAGAGTGCGCGCCGGTAGATGACGGAGGCGACCTCGCGTACCGAGCGGGGAACGCCGAGCGCGCTCGCCATCCGATCGATCTCGCTGAGCGCGAACTGGAGGTTTCGCTCGCCGGCGTCCTTCGTTCGGATGCGCTCCTGCCACTTGCGGAGTCGGTGCATCTGGGAGCGTTTCTTCGAGGAGATCGATCGCCCGTAGGCGTCCTTGTCCTTCCAGTCGATCGTAGTGGTGAGCCCCTTGTCGTGCATCGTCTGGGTGGTCGGCGCACCCACACGGGATTTCTGCTGGCGCTCGGCGTGGTTGAACGCGCGCCACTCCGGGCCCGGATCGATGTTCTCCTCCTCGACGACCAGGCCACAGTCGTCACAGACGATCTCCCCGCGGTCCGCGCTCTTGACTAGGTTTTCAGAATCACACTCGGGACAGTCCCGCACTCCCTCCGTTTCCCCCTCCCGTTCGTCCGCCTCGTGTTCGGTCTCGGCCTGCCGCTCCCGCTGACGAGTGGACCGTGTCATTGCACTTTTATAGTAGTATCGTGCGAGGACATAAACCCTTGGGAGGGGGTGAACCGATCGCTCCTTCCCGGTGGATCGCGGCGATCGCCTCACCGGGATCGGAAACGCTATCCGCCGCCCTCGGCGAGTCTCGACGAATGCCGGTCATCACGGCCCACTTTTTTACTGTGCTACGAGACGGCATCTTCGTTCCCGCTTAGTGACGAGAGAGCTTCGCTCTCTCGTCGTTCGAAACGGCTTCGTCCTCGATCCACCGAGGAACCGCACCGCCGAAGCCCTCGGGCGCTCGTTTACTTCGTTCACTCACGCCCTCGCCCTTCATCCGCCAGGCCCGCACCGCCACCGCAACCGCCCGCCACCCAGCTGCGATGACGCCATCCGGCGACGAACCACAACGTTGTTACTTCGATCGGAGAAGGGTGTGACGTGCAGACCCAGCACGTGACCGCGGTCGGCGACGCCCGCGACCTCGCCCTCGCCGACGACGCGATCGATCTCGTGGTCACGTCGCCGCCGTACCCGATGATCGAGCTCTGGGACGAACTCTTCGCCGACCTCGATCCGGCGATCGGCGACCATCTCGAAGACGAGGATGGCGAGGCGGCCTTCGAGGCGATGCACGCGGCGCTCGCCCCGGCGTGGGACGAACTCGCGCGCGTGCTCAAACCGGAGGGAATCGCGTGTATCAACGTCGGCGACGCCACCCGCTCGATCGACGGCGAGTTCCAGCAGTACCCGAACCACGCGGTCGTCGTCGAGGCGATGCGCGAACGCGGGTTCCGGTCGCTCCCCGATATCCTCTGGCGAAAGCCCGCCAATCGCCTCACCAAGTTCATGGGCTCGGGAATGGTGCCGACGAACGCCTACACCACCCTCGAACACGAGTACGTTCTCGTCTTTCGCAATGGATCGACCCGCGAGTTCGTTCCGGGCGAACGTCGACGCTACGAGAGCGCGTACTTCTGGGAGGAGCGCAACGAGTGGTTCTCCGACCTCTGGACGCTCACCGGCACCGATCAGGCGCTCGACGGCGAGGGCCGCGACCGCTCGGGCGCGTTCCCCCTCCAGCTCCCCCTCCGACTCGTCAACATGTACTCGGTCTACGGCGATCGCGTGCTCGACCCGTTCTCGGGCACCGGCACCACCACGCTCGCGGCGATGCTCGCCGGTCGAAACTCCGTCGCCTACGACCGCGACCCTGCCCTCCTCGCTGGATTCGACGATCGCATCGCCGACCTCGAAACCCGTTCTCGGTCCTACGTCCAGCGACGACTCGATCGTCACCGCGAGTTCGTCACGGAGCGCGAAGCGGCGGACGAGGAACTCGGCTACGACGCCGAACACTACGATTTCCCCGTCGTCACGAACCAGGAACGACGGATCCGGCTCTACGCCGTCGAGGACGTCCGCCCGACCGTCGGCGGATACGCTGTCGAGCACGCGCCGTTCGAGCCGTAGGTGGGTTTTTGTTCGCCCGGCCGGACTCGGGGACATGAACTTCGAATCCCTCGTTCTCGCGGCGGCCACGGCCGACCCCACGGAGGAACCGGCCGCGCGCGAACACGCCGACGCGGTCGAGTTCCGGATGGACCTCGCGACCGACCCGCTCGCGGCGCTCGACGACTACGACGGCGAACTCCCGATACTGGCGACCAACCGGACGGAAGCCGAGGGCGGTGGGGTCGCCGAGGAGCCGGAACGACTCGACGTGCTCCGCCGGGCCGCCGAGCAGCCAGCCGTCGAAGCTATCGATGTCGAACTGGCGACAGTCACGGAGAACGAGAATACAGGAGAAGGTGGCGGTACGGATGTCGTCGCCCACGCCCACGAGCACGATGCGAGCGTCGTGGTCTCGGTTCACGACTTCTCGGGGACGCCACCCCAGTCGGAGCTTCGACGGACGCTCTCGCGAGCCTGTGAGCACGGCGACGTCGGGAAGCTCGCTACCACCGCCGAATCGGTCGACGACGTGCTCACGCTGCTCTCGGTCACCCGCGATCTCGATAGGGATGGCCGCCGGGTGGCGACGATGGCGATGGGTGCGGCGGGGCGACACTCCCGCGCGATCGCGCCGCTGTACGGCTCGCGGATCGCGTACGCGCCCGTCGACCCGGACGCGGCGACCGCGCCTGGCCAGTACGACCTCGCGACGCTCGCCGGCCTGCTCGACGCGCTACGGTGACTCGGCGGGTTCCTCGACCGCGAGCCAGTCGCCGAGCCGGGCGGCCACGCCGACGCCGAGCAGGCTGATACAGACGCCCAACACCACGAACGCCACCAGCCGGACGTCGCCGGTGACCGCGAACCCTCGGACCGAGACGATCCCGAGCGCCATCGGTGGCACAGTTAGCGGTTCGATCACGCCGGCTCGTTCGAGGAAGTACGCCGCGAACCCGCGGACGACGAACGCGACCGCTACTACCACGAACGGGAGGTTGAGCGCGGCGTTTCCGACCCGATCGTTCCGGAGCCACTCGTCGAGCGCACGGCCGACGCTTGCGGTCAGCGCGGCGATCGCCAGCCACGGCACGCTGTCGAACAGGAAGGCCATCGCGGTCGTCAGCACGTTCGCCTCGCTTGCGAGTGGCGTGGCGCTGATGACGCCCGCGACGATCCCGACGAGGGCGAGCCCCGCCGCGACCACGGTCGTCACGATCGAGACCCGGCCGGTGTAGAGCCCGTCGCGCACCCCGCCCGCGAGCACCGCGAGCGCGTGGTCGACGCCGAGGCCCTTGTAGAGGAGGAAGAGGCCGGCGACGCTGGCGACCGCCGCGAGCGCGGCCGTCACGTTCTGCACGGCGACCAGGACGGGCATCGCGAGCAAGAAGAGGCCGATCGGGACGAGGACAGTAGTGCGGAGCTGTTCGTCGGCGAGGAACTGCTTCAGGAGGTAGTACGTGGATTCGAGGTCGCGCGCCTGGCGCACCACGACCCGCGAGACCCCATCCACTCGAACGCGGCTCTCGATCACGTGGACCAGCCGCTCGTCGGCCGCGTTGTCGGTCACGATCACCGCCGATTCCACGGGGTGGGCGGCGAGGAGATCGTCGACCTGCTTGGCGATCGCCCGGTCGCTGTCGACCGACTCGTCCGGGGCCGACACCACCGCGAGAACTGGCTCCTCGCCCTCGTCGTGACGCTCGCGTGTGAGCCGAAGGCCTTCGAGCAGGCAGTTCACCCGACTGTCCTCGGGGTCGTCGAGCCCGACCTCGGTGACGAGCGAGCGCACCGCTCGCTCGCCGACCACCGGCGTCTCGCCCGCGGTATCGGCGATGACCGCGCCGCGATCGATGCAGACGACGAGGCTGCTCACGCCCGACGTGACGGCATCGCCGAATAAAAACGTGCGTCATGTATGCAGGCCCGCGATCGAACCGGACTGTCGGCCTACAGTCGGAGTCGGAACTCCTCGTCAGCCCCGACCGCGCCCGCGACGCCCGCGCCGAAGGCGTACGCCACGCCCTGTGATTCGGCTCGAAGTCGTTCGAGGAAGTTCTGTTGGGGCTCGAACTCCTCGACGGTGACCTCGTGGGTGTCGAGTCGATCGGCGAGGTGGTCTTCGATGTCCTCACGGGTACCGAGCTCGTCGACCAGTCCGTTCTCGTTGGCGTCGGCCCCCAAGTAGATCCGTGCCTCGGTCTCCCTGACCGTTTCCTCGTCGAGCCCCCGTCCCTCGGCGACCCGCTCGACGAACGTCTCGTAGTAGTCGTCGACGATCCCCTGGAGGTACTCCTGATCCTCCTCCTCTGGCTCTTTCAGCGGGAATCCCGCGTCCTTGTACTCGCCCGCGTTGAGCGGCTGGTATTCGAGCCCGAGCTTGTCCGCGAGCCCCTTCGCGTTCACGTTCGAGCCACGGACGCCGATCGAGCCGACGATGCTGGCCTCGCGCGCCCAGAGTTCGTCACACCCGCTGGCGATCCAGTACCCGCCGCTCGCGCAGGTGTCGGTCGCGTACGCGATCGTCGGCCCCGAAAAGCGCTCGGCAGCGAGTCGGATGTCCTCGCTCGGGAGCACTTCGCCGCCGGGTGTGTTGAGTTTCACGATCAGCGCCCGGACGTTCGGATCATCGTCGGCGCGTTCGATCTCCGCGACCACCTTGTCGGCGGGAATCGAGCGCTGCCGGCTGCTCGGGAGACGGCTCCCCTCGCGCGTGATCGGTCCCTCGACCGCGACCTCGGCGACGTCGTAGCCGTCGCTGACTTGGGATCGAAGTCGCTTGATCGTCCCCCACACTCCCGCACCGGCGGTCGCGCCCGCAACGATGCCGCCGAGCGCTCGCCGCCTGGATCGGTGATCCGTCATACCCTTCTTCGGAGGGCGGGAGGGATTAAGGATTCGCCCACAGTGTGGCGATCGCGTCCGCAAAACGTCCCGTCAGTAGCTAGAGCTTGCCCGCTTTCTGCAGTTTCATCAGGTCCTCGGTGTCGAGGGTCTCGCCCTGCTTGAACTGCTCGTAGATCTCCTCGGCCTCGGCCTCGGCCTCCTCGCGCTTCTTGTCGCGCTCGGATTTGCGCTCCTCTTCTTCCTCCTTGTCCATCTCGCGCAGGCGCTTTTGCACCTCGACGAAGTCCTCGTGGTGGCGGTCGGCGGTCTCCTGGGCCTCGACGAACTTCTCGTGCCACTCGTCGGCCTCGTCGCGGACGTCGTCGGCCTCGCGATAGGCCTCGATCATCTGGTTGTGGTGTTCCTGGGCCTCGTCGGCGAGCTCGGTGACCTTCTCGTGGTGTTCGGAGGCCTCCGCACGGACCTCCTCGGCCTCGGCCTTGACCTCTTCGAGCCCGTCGGTCTCGTCGAGCGCCTCCTGTCGCTGTCGATACTCGTCGCGCTTGTTCTCGATCTTCTCGATCAGCTCGCGCTCGTCCTCGGCCGAGAGCACCTCGGTCTGCTGCTTGAACTCGAGGTCCTCGATCTCGGATTCGAGCTCGTCGAGGTCCTTCCCCTCGTCGAGTTCGAGGTCGGACTTCATGTCGTCGACCTCGTCGAACAGCTCGTTGGCCTCGGCGTTGAGCTCGTTGCGTTTCGACTTGTGCTCCTGTACCTGGTCGTTCAGCTCGTCGCGTTTTTCCCTGTGCTCTTGGGCGGCGTCGACCTGCTCGCGGGTTTTCGCGTTGAGCTCGTCGCGCTTGCTGGCACGCTCGGAGGCCATCTGGTTCAAGTCGTTGCGCCGGTCGCGGAGCTTGCCGGCGAGTTTGATGAGCTGGCCTTTCGAGTCGCTGTCGAGGTCGTCGTCGGTGAGTTCGACGTTCGCTGATTGATCGATTGTGCTTGGCATGGTTCGTTACGATTCCAGTCGCGCCGGCGTCCGTGGTCGCCGCTCCCGGTCGGTCGCTGTCGGCTGTCGAGGAGAAGCCCGTGTCATTTCGGTGTGCGTGCGGTCCCACAGAGACGCCAGCGGCGTTCTGGTACCTGCACGTACTGCCAGGATGGATTTAAACGTTGTGGTCACGACAGTCTGTAAACAAGTGTCATGGATCGTGCGCCGCCGACCGCTTCGTTTTCCTACTCGACCGTTCTGCCGATCCGCCATCTACCGTTTGACGGTGGTAATCACGTCACGACCGCCGATCGACAGCGACAGCTCGACGGCTCGTGCGTCCGCCGGCACGTCGATCTCGCCGACCGCGTCCCACGAGAGGGGGCTGATCTCGACCGACAGCGTCCCGTCGGCGTCGGCGGCCGTCCACGCGAGGTTTCCCCCCACTGGTTCGGGCGTGTCGTTCACCACGACGACACGGGTCGCGCCTCGCGTCGACTCGTCGAGAAACGCTTTCACCGGTTCGAACGCCGTCTCGACGGCGTCGACGGCGTGTTCGCTCGCCGCCGGTGAGAGTGCCGTGACGATCGGGCGACCCGACTGCCGGAGCGATTCGAGCGCGCGTCTGGCCCGCGCGGCCGCGCCCGCACCCGTCCCCGGGACCACGTACCTGGTCTGTGCGCCGGCGTCGAGCGGGTCGTCGGCACCGGCGAACCCGTCGAGCACCCACGCGTTCGCGGTCGTCACCTCGTCGGGACCGGCGTCGAAACCCGGGAGGACGAAGGCGGGGACGTCGTCCGGCAGCGCCGCCGCGGCCGCGCTCGCGGTCGCCGCGGGATCGCCGCTCCCGGTCGCACGGAGCGCATAGCGATCACTCTCGTCGGTGGCGGATTCAAAGCTCGCGGCGTCGTCGCGGACCCCGAACCCCGCGAGGCTCGGGTGGTGGCCGTACGTGCCACCGAGGGTGCGGGCGACCCGGCGCGGTCGTTCGACGTCGAACTCGCCGGGAGCGAGCGGAACGTCCTGAAGGACGAGCAGCCCCGCCTCGTCGGCGGCGTCGTAGAACGCGGGCGGCGGGACTGCACCCACAGGACGGACGAGAGTCGCGTTCGCCGCGAGCGCGCGCTCGACTGTCTCGGGGGTGGCCGACCGCGAACACCACCCTCGGATCGGGACACGAGTGCCGTTGACCACCATCCCGTCGGCGCTGCTCTCGACCGTTCGGAAGCCGGTTGTGGCGGTGCGTTCGCTCCCGCCGAGCGCGGCGTCGACGACGTAGCGATCCTGCGCACCGAACCCGTGAGGATGCCAGCGGTCCGGATCGCGGACCGTGAGCTGACCGCGGACGGTCACGCGCTCGCCCGCGTCGGCGGTGACGCCGACCTGGCTCAGTGCGCTCATCCCGTCCGTGCCCGTCCGTCGAAGCGAGAGCGTGATCCGGTTCTGAAGGTCGGTGCCCGCGTCGACGGTGACGATCGCGTTGACGCCCGTCCCGTCGTCGGTTGCGTAGTGACGGATCGTGAGGTCGGTGACGACGTTTTCGGGGGTGGGTTCGACGCTCGCTCGTCGGACGCCAGGGATCGTTGGCTCGTTCGCCGGCGACGCCTCCCCGGCGTCGTCGAATCGGTTCTCGGGCGCGCGACATTCGACGAGGAGTTCGTTCTCGGGAGCGGGGTCGAACACCGTTCGGAACGGCGTGAACGGGGTGTCGTGCGTGCCGCGGAACTCGTCGTTCAGCCAGACGCGCCCGCGGGGCGAGAGGCCGTGGAGTTCGAGCAGCGCACGACCCGCCCCCTCGCGCGGATCCGCGAACGATGTCCGGTAGGCGACGGCGTGCTCGCCGGCGAGCCGCGACGGACGCGGCGAATCGACCGCCGTCCACTCGTCGACGGTCGGTGGTCCCTCCGCGGGATCGACGGCTGCGGCTTCCCACTCGCGGAGTTCCATGCTTCGAGCCGGGTGCGCCGCGATCATAGTCCTTGCGTCGAACCTTTTTACTGCGGGGAGATCGCGCTCGCTGCGCTCGCGCGACCCCCTCTGCTCACGGGCGGCAAAACCGCCCGTTCGCACGGCCAGCAGGACGGCGGTAGCGAGGCGCTACGCGTGGTTCGAAAGACGCTTCGCGTCTTTCGTCATCCCGAAAATCTTCGATTTTCGGGCGACCTCGAACCGTTCGCGCGGCGAAGCCGCGCGAAGAAGCCGTCCCGCTCGGCTTGCAAAAACGTTCACCGAATCGGCATAGCCGCTCCGAGCCCTCGTTCGCTCCGCTCACGAGGACATGAAAAACACCCGCTCGCTCACTCGCGTTGCTCGTTCGCTCGCGGTAGAACTCCTGGCGCTCGCCGCAACCGCCCCGCCTCCGCACAACACCGCCGAAGCCCTCGGGCGCTCGCGTTGCTCACGGGTCGCTCCGCTCCCCGTTCGCTCGGCGGCGCTCACTACGTTCGCGCCACCCACCGCTCACGCCCTCGCCCTTCATCCGCCAGGAGAGCAAGCTCTCCTGAGTCTCGTGGTTCGAAAATCAGAGATTTTCGTCATCACGAAAGACGCGAAGCGTCTTTCGGACGAACTCGCTGCGTTCTCGTGAACGAAAGTGAACGAGAGTCCGGAGCACGTTCCACGTGCTCCGGCACTCGTCGAGACGCCAGGCCCGCACCACCGTCGCCGCTTGCGTCGGACTATTTCACTTTCACTCCGGGGATGGCACCGGTTGATACCTCCCGGGACCCGTTCGACAGGTATGTTCGAGGAACTCGCCGCGACGTGCGAGGCGGCCGAGTGCGACCGCGACCTCCCGGACGAACCCGCGCTCGTCTTCCGCGACCCGGCCGGGGAGCGCCGTGCGTACGAGTGTGCGTGCGGGGAAGTCACGGTGACGATCGCGAAGACACAGACATAAGCACCGCACCGACGAGGGAGCGGTATGGAAGCGGTCGTCGACGCACACGGTCACGAGCACGTCACCGCCCAGCATGCGAGCACGCTCGAACTCACGAGCGACGACTACCTCACGTCCGCCGGCGACTGCATCCTCGGGATCGAGGCCGACCGCACGCCCGCCGACTTCGATCCCGAGTTCGTCGCGGCCTGTCGCGACGTCGACGCGACGATCACCGCGACGTTCGAGGCGGGCGATCACACCGAGATGGTCCGCGGGCGCGGTCATCCAGAGTTCGAATTCACGAACGACCGGAGCCTGGTCTGTCGGACGAGCGAGTACGTCGACGACCGCACGGTGATGGTGGGTGCGGACGCAGCGGCCGCCGACCTCGATCGGGAGTTCGCGGCGGCGCTCGCCGAGGGTGCGGACCTCCGGGCTACCTTCCGGGTCGAATAGGGTTTTGTGGCCGGCGACCGTCCCACAGCCATGAGCGACGACGCCGAGCCGACACGGAACATCAGCGGCGGTCCCGACGGTGGCGGGCTCGAAACGGCGTTCGAGGAGCGCGCAGCCGACACGCGCGCCGAGGCCGTGGTGGACCGGCTCGGGGAGCTGTACTGGCAGAAGACCTACGGCGGCCAAGACGCCTTCGAGTGTCTCGTGCGCACGATCCTGAGCCAGAACACCTCGGACAAGGCGAGCCAGCCCGCCCACGACGCGCTGATGGATCGGTACGGCGGGAGGGACGGCGATCTCGCCGCTGCGCTCGCCGACGCCGATCAACCCACGCTCGCCGAGACCATCGAGTCGGCGGGCCTCTACAATCAGAAATCGAAGACGATGATCACCATCGCCGAGCGCGTGGTCGACGAGTACGGGAGCGCAGCCGAGTTCGACGAGTTCGTGACCGAGACGGAGCCAGAAACGGTACGCGACGCACTGCTCGATTTCTCGGGTGTGGGTCCCAAGACCGCCGACTGCGTGCTCCTGTTTTCGGGCGGGCGCGCGGGCGTCTTCCCGGTCGACACCCACGTCCACCGCATCTACCGCCGGCTCGGGATCGCGCCGCCCGACGCCGACCACGAGGAGGTCAGGGCGGTCGTCGAAGACCAGGTGCCGGCGGAGAAGTGCGGGTTCGGTCACACCGCCTCGATCCAGTTCGGGCGGGAGTACTGCTCCGCGCGCAAGCCAGCCTGTCTCGACGACCCCGACGCCTGTCCGATGGCGGATCTCTGCGACCAGATCGGCGTCTATCCCGACACGGGCGAGGTGGTCGATCCCGCCGACGCGTCGGTCGAATAGCCGCCACTACCGACGAACGACGACGACCAGCGCGAGCGAGACGAGCACGAACGCGATCAGCGAGAGGTTCGGCACGGAGAGACCGAGAAATCGGTACTGCACAGCCGAACAGCCACCGCCGATCGAGCACGTTCCGGACCCGCCGCTGATCTGGAGCCACGAGTGATACGCGGCGATACCGGCTCCGAGAACCGATAGCGGCAGCGCGGTGCGGTAGACGCGGGCGCGGTTTTCGAGCGCGGCCACGCCGAGGATCACCGTCAGAGGATACATCAGGATGCGCTGGTACCAGCAGAGTTCGCAGGGAATCAGCCCGAGGCCGAGGCTGAGATAGAGGCTCCAGACGGTGGCGACCGCCGTGACGAGCGTGGCGGCCGCAAGTGGGAGGCGGCTATTACTGATTTTCATTGACTACTGCACAGACTGCATCGTTGAATACCCTCGTAATATCATCTGCTATTTCTTGATGATCCTCGAAAGCGTCTCGAAGTGCCTCGTAGTAGCTATGGGGGAGTTCTTCCTGTTCGAAGGAGTATTCTTCTTCAGTCATCCACATTTTGTAGCCATCGTTCCGCGTAAGGTCTCGGCTTTGGAAGAAGTCACGAATTCTCTCATCGTCATGAAACCGCTCGTTGAATTCGTCGGTGAAGTCACTATCTGCTCCTTTCGGACAGTACAATTGAAAAGTGAGGAAGCCCTGTCTAAATGGGTCATCGCTGATGTTGTGTGTGAAGCTTATCCGATAGGGTGCATTGCCGTTGTCTGTCTGTTCTCCATCTTCCGTGAGCTGCCACTCCTTTCGATAGATGTGCGCGAAATCACCCCTACAACGCCATTTTTCATCACTCCAATTTGGTGGCATGAAATCGCTGGGGAACCGCTCTTTCCACCTTTTCCGCTCCCGTTCTTGCACGCTGTCAAGCGCACTCTCTACCTGGTTGAATGTATCGGCGTACTCGAAGTACAGCCGCATCTTATCTATCTCGTCCCGCTCTATTTTCTCGTCTATCATGTATAGTTCTCGTCTGATGGTGTCGAGGAAATCGGTCAGCTGTGCGTGACTTCTCGACGGGTAACGGCCGTAGCTCTGATGCTCGAACCTCTCTAGGTTCTCAACTATTTTGCGCCAGGATATGTTGGCAAAAATCAGATGATTTGGCACTTGCCGCTGATTCGGGCGCAAGGTAGATATAGCTGTGATTGTCTTCCTCTCTGTCCTCGTACTCTTCGATTTCTTCAGTCGTTCTGCTAAATTCGTTTTTGTCAATGTTCCCTATCTTCTTCGAACGGACGTACTCAACAGTCTGATCGTTGTGCTCCGACGCGCCGACCTTCATCTCGATGATGACGAACCAGCGACGTTCGGAGTAAATCGTAATGTCCGGCCTAACTCCTAAGTCACGCATCACCCACTCGGATTTGACTTCGAGTTCTCCGAAGTCGAACCGGTCGAAATCGAATTCCAGTTCCGAATTCTCTTCCAACAGCGACAAGAACGCTTCGAGGAAGTCTGTACCAAAACCGTGTGGTTCCGATGGGTCAAGGAAGTACGACAGAATCGTGTTCCAGTCCGTCTCTTTGGACTCCTGTCCGAGGAGTTGAAGGAACGTCTGTGGCGGCTTCTCGACATCGGGCAACTGTTCGAAGTCTCGCTGGAATTCCGAGAGTGAACCATCCAACTCCTCGGCTTCGTTCGCCATTCACACCCGGTCTCGTACCGGCGTGACATAAACGTTCGTCCGATTACCTGCTCAGTCGCGAAAATTCTACTTAAAACGGAACGTCTCCAGGTTCTTCGGCGCGAACGTTCGCATGTTGTAGTTGTGATACAGCGCGGAGGAGAGGTCCTGGACGCTCGACTCGTCGCCGTGGACGCAGAGCACCTTCTCGGGGCGGGGGTTCATCGTCTTCACGAAGTTCTCCAGACCCTGGCGGTCGGCGTGGCCCGAGAACCCGTCGACGGTCTCGACGTCGAACTCGAGGTTGAGGGTGTTCGAGCGCCCGCGGCCATTACGGGGGATCTCGTCCCAGCCGTTCTGGATGCGGCGGCCGAGGGTGCCCTGGGCCTGGTAGCCGACGAAGACCATCGTGGTGTCGGGGTCGCTCCCCAGATGGTCGAGCCACGACATGATCGGGCCGCCGGTGACCATCCCCGAGGTCGAGAGGACGATCGCAGGATCGCCGGCAGCGACCTCCTCGCGCTCGTCGTCGCCCTCGTCGATGTGGTTGAACTGCGGCGCGAGGAAGGGGTTGCCGTCGTCGTGGAAGATGCGATCACGGAGGTCGTCCCGGAGGTACTCGGGGTAGGTGGTGTGGATCGCGGTCGCCTCCCAGATCATCCCGTCCAGATGGACCGGCATCTCGGGGATCTTCCCGGAGCGCATCGCCTCCTCGAGGACGAGCATGATCTCCTGGGAGCGGCCCACCGCAAAGGCCGGGATCAGGATCTTGCCACCCTGGTCGTGGGTCTCGTTGATGACCTCGATCAGCTTCTCCTCGGAGTCGGCCTGATCAGTTTGATAGTCGTTCCGTCCACCATATGTGGACTCCATCACGAGCGTCTCGACCCGCGGGAAGTCGTTGACCGCGCCGTTGAACAGTCTGGTGTCGTCGTAGTGGATGTCGCCCGAAAAGGCCACGTTGTAGAACCCATCGCCGATGTGGAAGTGTGCTACCGACGAACCCAAAATATGGCCGGCGTTGTGGAGCGTGAGCTTCACGTCGGGCGCGATGTCGGTGACGTCGCCGTACTCGATCGGGATGGCGTGTTTGACCGCCTCCCGGACCATCGCGCTGTCGTAGGGCGGGCTGCGGCCCTCCTTCGCCGCGACGTCGAGGTAGTCGAGCTGGAGAAGGCCCATCAGGTCGCGGGTCGGCTCGGTGGTGTAGATCGGCCCGTCGTAGCCGTACTTAAAGAGGAGGGGGATCAGCGCGGAGTGATCGAGGTGGGCGTGGGTCAGGACGACGGCGTCGAGCGAGTTCAGCGGGTTCGCCTCAGGGACCTGGAGGTAAGGCGCGTCGTCGGAGCCTGGCTTGTCGCCACAGTCGATCAGGATCCTCGTCTCGGGCGTCGAGAGGATGAAGCTCGCGCGGCCGACCTCCCGACAGCAGCCGAGGGTGGAGATCCGGACCCACTCGTCGTCGGCCATCTCCTCGCGGTGGATCTGCCGGCCGACCCGTTCGAGGATGTCCCGTCGCTCCTCGCGTTCCTGCTTGAGGAAGCTTCTGACATTGGAAACCGTGGAGGACTCGATCGGCGGGGTTCTGACGACTTCGGGCGTCCAGCCGACTTCCTGGGTGATCTCCCGGAGCGTCGAACCGTGGCGGCCGATCACCATCCCTGGTTTGGCGGCCTCGATCACGACCTCGCCGGTGTCGGCGTGGAAGTCGAGATCGGAGACGTCGGCCTTCTCGGGGATCACGTTCAGGACCTGCTCGCGCGCGCTCGCCGGATCGGTGAGCGCGTCGGGGACCGGACGAACAGTGATGCGTTTGCGGAGCTGGCCCGCGAGGTTCCGGATCAGATCGCCGTTGCGCGCGAACTTCTTCGGGTCGCGCGTGTAGATCACGAGCTCCGGCCCCTCGTAGGTCACGTCCGACACGGAGATGTCGTTCGGGAGTTCGTCGACTATCGTCGCCTGTAGCTCGTCGAGCTGCTTGTCAACCGTACTCATAGTGAGATTCGGGTCATGTGCTGAGAGACTGCGCGTGTGCCGGTCCGGCGTCGCGCCAGGCTCCCGAGAGGACCTGACCCCGATCGTCGGAGTGGGTCGGTCCGTTCGGTGGTCGGGAGCCGTTGGCGTGAGGCGCGGACTGTGGCATACAATACTCTCTGGAGGTCGTTCGGCCCGCACGACGGGCCCGTGGGTCCGGACTCGTGACGATGGACCGCTGAGAGTCCGGAGAACCCGCGTGTACCTGCTCCTATCGGTGGGCGGTAATAAAACCTTTCGCAAAGCGTACCCCGCCGCCAGTCCGTTCGCCCGTATGCGACTCACCCCGGCCACCGTCGCCGACGAGCGCGAGTGGATCGCGGAGCGCGCCCCGACCGTGGTCCCGTTGCTCAACGACGTTCGCACCGACCTCGCCGCCGCCTTCGATACCGAGGTCGGCAGCGTCTCGGCGGACACGTACCGTGCGGAGGTCGATGCGGTGTTCGCCGACGGCGATCTCGCGGTCAACGTCGCCGCGCTCTCGGGCCTGCTGCGCGATCTCGACGTCGAGGACGACTATCCGGGCTTCGTCGTCGACGAGCTGCTGGGCCGCGAACTCGCCGGGACCATCGCCGGCAACCAACCGCTCCGACTGCTCGGTGAGGCCACCTTCCACTACGCCGACGTCACGACACATACCGAGGGCACGGCGGGGCTCGACGATCTCGACGCCGCGCTTGCGGCCGGCTTTCAGACCCGCCTTCCAGGCTGGGAGTGGACCGCGAGCGAGAGTCCGTTCGCGGTCGATTCCGACGACTCCCGCTCGTGATCGCGTTCGCACGGCGCGCGCGATGTGTGCGGTGGTGAAGCCGAGAGTATCGGCCAGGCGTGCGGGTTTCCCCAACCCGTTTTACCGGCGACCGCCAACCGCGGAGAACCACCCGTGAGTTCGGACCACGCCCTCGACGCCGAGTACATCGAACAGCGACGCGAGTCGATCGATCACCCGCTTCTCAGACTGTTCGTCGAGTTCGGCCGGGGCAGCCGCCGGTGGTTCGTCGTCGGCGTGCTGTCGAGCACGCTCGCCCGATTCCTCTCGCTGGTCCCGCCAGTGCTCCTCGGGGTCGCGATCGACGCGCTCTTCGAGAACACCACCGCGTTCACGCTGCCGTACGTCCCGACGGCGTGGCTGCCCGAGACCACGGCGGCCCAGTTCTGGTTCGCGGTCGCCGTGATGGCGGTCGCGATGGTCGGGGCCGCCGTATTGAACTTCGTCCGCCAGTCCACGCTCAACCTCTTCTCTCACCGGGTCAAACACGAGGTCCGGACCGCGAGCTACCAGCGGATGCAGCGCCTCGACATGGAGTTCTTCAACGAGACCCAGACCGGCGAGCTGATGAGCATTCTCTCGAACGACACCAACAGGCTGGAGCAGTTCCTCGACTCGATGATGGGCGAGGCGATCCAGCTCGGGGTGCTCATTCTGGGGACGGCCGCGATCCTGACCGCGATCAACCCCCAGCTCGCGGCGGTCACGCTCGCCGTGATCCCGGTCGCCGGGGCGTTCACCTACTGGTTCATGCGCGTCGCGGAGGAGCGCTACGCCGACGTCCGTTCGTCGGTCGGCGACCTGAACAGCCGGCTGGAGAACAACCTCGGCGGGATCGAGGTCATCAAGTCCTCGAACACCGAAGGCTACGAGGACGAGCGGGTGCGCGAGCACTCGTATCGGTATTTCCGGCTCGACTGGCTCGCGCTTCGACTCAACTTCATCTACCGGCCCGGGCTGGAGGCGCTGATCTCGATCTCGTTCGTGCTCACCTTCGTCGTCGGTGGCCTCTGGGTCGTCGACGGTACGGCCCCCGGTCCCCTCACGGGATCGCTAACCGCCGGCGATCTCGTCACCTTCCTGCTCCTGACCCAGCGCCTCGTCGAGCCACTCTCGCAGATGGGGACCATCGTCGACCGCTACGAGGACGCCAAAGCCTCCACCAAGCGTATCCTCGGGCTGATGTCGATTCCCGTTTCGATCGAGAACGCGCCCGACGCGACCGCACTCGATACCGTGGAGGGCCGTGTCGAGTACGATGACGCCTCCTTCGGCTACGACGACGAGCGCGTGCTCCACGACATCGATTTCACCGCCGAGCCTGGCGACACCGTCGGCCTCGTCGGCCCGACCGGTGCGGGCAAAACAACCGTTCTGAAGCTGCTCCTCCGGCTGTACGACGTCGACGAGGGATCGATCCGGGTCGACGGCCACGACATCCGGGACCTGACGCTCGAAAGCCTCCGCGGGGCGATCGGCTACGTCGGCCAGGAGAACTTCCTGTTCGACGGCACGGTGCGGGAGAACATCCGCTACGGGCGGTTCGACGCCGACGACGCGGCGGTGGTCGAGGCCGCAAAGCGCGCGGAGGCCCACGAGTTCATCGCCAACCTCCCCGAGGGGTACGACACCGACATCGGCGAGCGCGGCGTGAAACTCTCCGGCGGCCAGCGTCAGCGCGTCGCGATCGCGCGGACTATCCTCCAGGATCCCGCCATTCTGATCTTCGACGAGGCGACCTCGGCGGTCGACACCGAAACCGAGCTCTTGATCCAGCGCTCGATCGACGAGCTCGCCGCCGACCGGACGACGTTCGCGATCGCCCACCGACTCTCGACGGTGCGCGACGCCGATCGGATCCTCGTGCTCGACGACGGTCGGATCGCCGAACGCGGTACTCACGACGAACTGATCGAAGAAGACGGGCTATACGCCAACCTCTGGCGGGTCCAGGCCGGCGAGATCGGCGATCTCCCGAAGGAGTTCGTCGCGCGCGCGAGCGAGCGGATCGCCCAGCAGACGCCCGACAGCGCCGGGACCGACTGAGGGCTTGGCGGCTACGACTCGTAGTTCATCTTCACGAACGCCTCCTCGTGATCGTCCACCGTTGCTCGGTTGTCGAACACCTCGAACCCGCAGGTTTCGTAGAAGGGAACCAACCCCTCACGACAGAGGAGTTCGATCACGTCGATAGCTTCGAGAGCCGGATGCTCGACGATCGCCTCCATGAGCCGTTCGCCCACCCCTTCGTTGCGCCGCGATTCGGCAACGATCACGTCGTAGACTTCGGCGTAGTAGACGAAATCCCTGAACACGCGCGCCGCCGCAACTAGTTGGTCCGTCTCGCAGCCCAACCGCAAGCGAGGTGTTTTCGAGCGCTTGCTCGACATCGCCCCGCTCGCGGTCGGCCCACCACTCGAACTCGCGGTACAGTTCCACGTATTCGTCGGCGTTCTCGGGGCCGAGTTCGACCGCCGCCACGTCGGTCATGGTTGGTGGTCACGTCGATCTTGACGTAGTTCTACCGACAATCAACCGATCCTACAAACCCTGACACCAATGAAAACCGCAGGCCACACGCCTCCCCAACCGACTCCTTCGCCCCGCTCACTTTGTTCACTCGGTTCAGTCATCCCTCGCGCGAGTCGCACGCTTCGCGTGCGACTCGCGCGCCAACCGCCCCACAACAGAGGTCACAAATCAGTCGATCCCGGTTGTTGGCCACGATCTTCACGTTCGGGCATCGAATTTATGCCGTTGCGGCTGTTCCCAGCGAGTATGCACGACTGGCTCGACGTGCGGTTCGCCATCCGCCGAGTCGGTCGTCGGTTCCCGTTCCCGCCGGGTGGCTCCTGAGCCACCCCCACATTTTTCGCCGCGTTCGGCCGAACCGCACCGCGTTTAAACCGTCCCGGAAACAGCAGTACGTATGAGCGAGCCAGAGACACAGGAGCTCGGGATCACCGAGTCGAAGGAGCACAGCCCCGGCGAGTGGTACGCCGAAGTCGTCCAGAAGGCGGGTCTCGCGGACTACGCCCCGATGGGCGGGTTCATCGTCACGCGCCCCCGCGGGTACGCCCTCTGGGAGCGCATCCAGGATCACCTCGATGGGTGGTTCAAGGATACGGGAGTGCAGAACGCCTACTTCCCGCTGTTCATCCCCGAGAGCTACCTCGAACGCGAAAAGGACATCGTCGAGGGGTTCGACCCCGAGGTGGCGTGGGTAACGCAGGCCGGCAACGACGAACTCGACGAGCGCCTCGCGGTCCGACCCACCAGCGAGTCGATCATCACGCCGTTCATGAGCCAGTGGATCCGGAGCCACCGCGACCTCCCGATGCGACTGAACCAGTGGTGTTCGGTGGTGCGCTGGGAGGCAACGGATACGAAACCGTTCTTCCGCACGAAAGAGTTCCTCTGGCAGGAGGGCCACACCGCCCACCGCGACGAGGCAAGCGCGTGGGAGGAGACCATGCTTCGACTCGACCAGTACCGCCGACTCCACGAGGACGTGCTCGCGCTCCCGGTGCTGGAGGGCCGCAAGCCCGAACACGACAAGTTCCCCGGTGCGCACACCACCGCGGCGATCGAGTCGCTGATGCCCGACGGCAAGGCACTCCAGTCCGCCACCAGTCACTACCTGGGTGATGGGTTCGCCGAGGCGTTCGACGTGACCTACGTCGACGAGGACGAGAACGAACACGTCGCCCACACCGCCTCGTGGGGGCTGTCGTGGCGCGCGCTCGGCGGGATGATCATGACCCATTCGGACGACCAGGGACTCAGCCTCCCGCCGACGCTCGCGCCCGAGCAGGTGGTCGTCGTGCCGATCTGGCAGGAAGACACCCGCGACGAGGTGCTGGAGTACGCTGCCGACCTCGCCGCGGAGCTCGACGAGGCGGGCCACCGGGTCGAACTCGACGACCGCGACGAGCGCAACCCCGGGTTCAAGTTCAACGAGTGGGAGCTCAAGGGCGTCCCGCTCCGGATCGAGATCGGGCCGAACGAGGTCGAGGACAACGAAGCGACCGTCGTCCACCGCCCCGACGGCGAGTCGGCGGTCGAGGACCGCGAGGGGATCGCCGGCGCGGTCGGCGACCATCTCGATACGATCCACGCGAAGCTCTACGCCGCCGCCGAACAGGACTTGGAGGAGAACGTCCGCGAGGCCGAGAGTCGCAACGAGCTGCTGGGAACCATCGGCCAGCATGGCGGTCTCGTCAAAACTGGCTGGTGCGGCGACGAGGACTGCGAGGCCGCGATCAAGGACGAGATCGCCGCCGAGATCGTGCTGGTGCCCCTCGAACGCGACACCGACCCCGTTCACGAGGAGTGTGTGGTCTGTGACGATGCAGCGGTCGAGACGGCATACTTCGCCAAGTCCTACTGATCTCGCCGCACGTCTTCCATCTTTCGAACCCTCTGAGACGCATTGACAACCGTTCGTCAGAAATGGTAACTGCCTTATTTGGTACAAGCACACATATAGTCCTTCAGGGACAACCTCTTATTGGACACCAGGGTAGCGGGCCGCATATGACCCAGCAGCCACCCTCCGGAGAGGGTTCGGCGGCCACGGCAGGCCTCGCCGATCCCACGGACGTACGGGCGAACTGCGGCGTCGGCGTCGTCATGGATCTCGACGGCGGGACCGACCGTTCGGTCGTCGCCGACGGTCTCGAACTCCTCGCGAACCTCGAACACCGCGGCACGACCGGAGCCGAGGAGTCGACCGGCGACGGCGCGGGGATCATGGTCCAGACCCCACACGACTTCTTCGCCGACGAACTCGACATCTCACTGCCCGACTCCTATGCTGTCGGCTCGCTGTTTCTCCCGCAGGACGACGAAGCCCGCGAGGAACTCCAGACTCTCGTCGCCGACACGCTCGCCGAGTACGACCTCTCAGTACGTCACTGGCGATCGGTCCCGACCGACAACGGCGATCTCGGGCAGACGGCGCTCGATTCCGAACCCGCGGTCTATCAGGCGTTCGTCGTCCCGGAGGCGGACGATCCGATCGACGACGAGTCGTTCGACCATCGGCTCTACGTCGGCCGGCGTGCCATCGAGAAGCGTGTCACGGAGCACGATCCCGACGGGAGCGAGCGCTTCTACATCTGTTCGCTCGACCGTCAGACACTCGTCTACAAGGGTCTGCTGAAGGGCGACCAGCTCGCGGGCTACTACCCCGATCTCACCGATTCCCGACTCCGTTCGACGTTCGTCCTCGTTCACGCGCGCTTTTCGACCAACACGCTCGGTGCGTGGCATCTCGCGCACCCGTATCGGGGAATCATCCACAACGGCGAGATCAACACCATCCAGGGGAACGTCAACTGGATGCGCGCGCGCGAGACCGACGTCAGCACCGAGAAATTCGACGTCGATGCGGTGAAGCCCGTGATCGCCGACGAGAACCAATCCGACACCGCGAGCGTCGACAACGCCCTGGAACTCCTGATGCAATCGGGCCGGGACCTGCCCCACGCGCTACGACTCCTGATTCCGGAGGCCTTCAGGGGGGAAGAGCACGACATGAGCGACGAGCGCGAGGCGTTCTACGACTTCCACGCCTCGCTCTCGGAGCCGTGGGACGGCCCCGCGCTGGTGGCGGCCACCGACGGCACCCGGGTCGGCGCGGTGCTCGACCGCAACGGGTTTCGGCCCTGCCGGTACGAAGTCACGACCGACGACCGCCTAGTGATGGCGTCCGAAACCGGTGCGCTCGATCTCGACCCGGCCGAGGTCGAGGAGCGCGGCCGGCTCGAACCAGGCCAGCTGTTCCTCGCCGATCCCGAGGAGGGGCGGGTCGTGCCCGACGCGGAGGTGTTCGACGACCTCACCGATCCGAAGTACGCCGAGTGGGTCGAACAGGAACAGGTCCAGCTTGACGATATCGCCGGCGACGCGGCACACGAGCACGCCGAGCGCGAATCAGGCGAGACGGTCGGCGACCTGCGTTCCCATCAGGCGCTCTACGGCTACACCCACGACGAACTCGACAACCTGCTCGAACCGATGGCGACCAAGGGCAAGGACCCAGTCGGGTCGATGGGCGACGACACCCCTCTATCCGTTCTCTCGCAGTTCAACCGCCCCCTCTTTACGTACTTCAAACAGCTGTTCGCGCAAGTCACCAACCCGCCGCTGGATTACATCCGCGAGGAGCTCGTGACCTCGCTCGAAACCCGGCTCGGCCACCAGCGCAACCTCCTCGACGAGTCGCCGGCACACGCTCGCCAGCTCGTCTGTGACTCGCCGGTGCTCTCGGACGCCGAGACGGCGGCGGTCAAGGAACTCGATGGTGACGGCGCGAACGGCCTCACCACGGAAACGATCGACATCACGTACGACTCCGATACCGACCTCGAAACCGCGGTCGAGCGCGTCCGCGAGGAGGTCACCGCCGCGGCCGAGGCGGGCCACGACGTGCTCGTGCTCTCCGATCGAGCGGCGAGCGCGGATCGGGTACCGATTCCGAGCCTGCTCGCGACTGGCGGGGTCCACCACCACCTCGTGCGCAACGGGCTCCGCAACCACGTCGGGCTCGTCGTCGAGTCCGGCGATCCACGGGCAGTCCACCACCTCGCGACGCTCGTGGGCTACGGCGCTGGCGCGGTCAACCCGTATCTCGCCTATCAGACCATCGCGGATCTCACCGCGGGGGCTGACGGCGCGGCGCGCGAGGAAGCCGTCGCGTCGTACGTCGGTGCGCTCGAAGACGGCCTGCTGAAGACGATGTCGAAGATGGGGATTTCCACCGTCCAGAGCTACCAGGGAGCGCAGATCTTCGAGGCCGTCGGGCTGGAGTCGGACTTCGTCACCGAATACTTCGAGGGCACTACCGCCCGGACCGAGGGGATCGGGATCGACGAGATCGAGACGGACCTCCACGATCGCCACGCGATCGCGTTCGGCGACGATCCCGACATCGAGCGCCAGGGCGAGTACGAACACCGCTCGGACGGGATCTTCCACGAGTGGAACCCCCAATCCGTCGGCGCGCTCCAGCAGGCCGTCCGGCGGGGTGACTACGAGCAGTATCAGGAGTTCGCTCGGCTGATGAACGACCAGAACGAGGAGCTCCAGACGCTCCGGGGCCTGCTCGAATTCGACAGTTCCCGGGAATCGATCCCGATCGAGGACGTCGAGCCGGTCCACGAGATCGTCGAGCGGTTCTCGACGGCGGCGATGAGCCTCGGGAGCCTCTCGCCCGAGATGCACGAGACGAACTCGATCGCGATGAACAGGCTGGGCGCGAAATCGAACACCGGTGAGGGTGGCGAGCCGCCCGAACGGTTCGGCACCGAGAAGGAGTGCACCGTCAAACAGGTCGCGTCGGGCCGGTTCGGCGTCACCTCGGAGTATCTCTCCTCAGCCGACGAGCTCCAGATCAAGATGGCACAGGGGAGCAAGCCGGGCGAGGGCGGCCACCTTCCCGGGAAGAAGGTCAACGAGATGATCGCGCACGTCCGGTACGCCACGCCCGGTGTGGGGTTGATCTCGCCGCCGCCGCTCCACGACATCTACTCGATCGAGGACCTGAAACAGCTGATCCACGACCTGAAGGCCGCCAATCCGGCGGCCGACATCAACGTCAAACTCGTGAGCGAGGCGGGGATCGGCACGATCGCAGCCGGTGTGGCGAAGGCCAACGCCGACGTCGTCCACATCTCGGGCCACTCCGGCGGGACGGGCGCGAGCCCCCGCACCTCGATCAAGAACGCGGGACTGCCGTGGGAGCTCGGACTCGCCGAGGCGAACCAGCTCCTCCGCGAGACCAGGCTCCGCTCGCGTATCCGCGTCTCGGCCGACGGTGGGATGAAGACCGGGCGGGACGTCGCGGTCGCGGCGCTGCTGGGGGCCGAGGAGTACATCTTCGGGACCGCCTCCCTCGTGACCTCGGGCTGTGTGATGGCCCGCCAGTGCCACGAGAACACCTGTCCTGTCGGCGTGGCGACCCAGCGCGAGGAACTTCGGGAACGGTTCCCCGGCGAGCCCGAACACGTCGTGAACTACATGACGTTCATCGCCCAGGAGCTCCGCGAGATCATGGCCGAACTCGGTTTCGAGACCGTCGAGGAGATGGTCGGCCGGCCTGGCGTCCTCCGCCAGCGCGACGACGTCACCCAGGAGAAGGCCAAGAAGCTCGATCTCTCCGCGGTGCTCGCCGAGCCGTGGGCCGACGGCGACGCGAGCGGGGAGGGAGAGGGGAGCAGTGACGAGCAGCGGACCAAGACCAGAGAGCAGAACCACGAGATCGACGACCAGCTCGACAACGAACTGATCGCCGACGCCGAGCCGGCGATCGAGCGCGGCGAATCCATCCACCTCGACCGGGAGATCTCGAACGTCGATCGCGCGGTCGGTGCGACCCTCTCGAACGAGATCTCGAAGCGCCACGGCGGCGACGGGCTCGACGAGAACTCCATTACTGTGGACTTCGACGGCGTCGCGGGCCAGAGCTTCGGGGCTTTCCTCGCGGCAGGCGTCACGCTGAACCTGACCGGGACCGCGAACGACTACGTCGGCAAGGGGCTCTCGGGCGGGAAGCTCGTCGTCAACACGCCCGAACGCGCCCCCTACGAGCCCGAGAAGAACGTCCTGATCGGCAACGTCGCGCTCTACGGTGCGACCCAGGGCGAGGTGTACGTCAACGGGAAGGCGGGTGAGCGGTTCGCGGTCCGAAACTCCGGGGTGAAAGGGGTCGTCGAGTCGGTCGGCGATCACGGCTGTGAGTACATGACCGGCGGCGCGATCGCGGTGCTCGGCGAGACGGGGAAGAACTTCGCCGCCGGAATGTCCGGCGGGGTCGCGTACGTCCTCGACCGCGAGGGCGACTTCGAGTCCTCGGTCAACCACGGGATGGTGAGCACCACTCGGGAGCTGGAGGACAAGGACCGAGAGATGCTCCGTCGCCTCGTCGCAAACCACGTCGCCTACACCGGCTCGGATCGCGGCGAGTACGTCCTTGACAACTGGGAGACGGAGTTGGAGCACGTCGTGAAGGTGATGCCCGACGCCTACGCCGAGGTCATCGAAGAGCGCGAGAGCGCCGACGTCCGCACGCAGCCGCCCGCTCACGCGACGACCGCGGGCAGTGAGCGGCCGGTCGTCGAAGGCGGGGCGGACTGACACGGTTTCGAAAGCGAATCTAACTGCGTGATCGGCCGTCGCACGATAACGTACGTGCTATCTCAGAGTGGGTTTCGTAACCACAACAGCGGAAAGTGGGGAGCCCCAACCACTCCCATGAGTCTCGAAAGTTCCCTCCAGAGCGTCTTGACGAACCCGACGTACCTCTCCGTTTGGGTGGCGATCGTCGCCGCGTCGCTCGCCGTGTTGGTGTGGGACGTCAGGAGCAACAACGACGAGATGGCCCCGCTGATGAAGTTCGTGTGGGGTCTCACGGTGCTTTACTCCGGACCACTGGGTCTCGGGATGTACTGGTACTCGGGCCGGGCGCAGATCAGCCACGACTCGCTCTGGCGGAAGGGAAGTCGGTCGGTCGCACACTGCTACTCGGGGTGTGGCGCTGGCGAGGTCATTGGCGTCACGCTCGCGGCGGGCCTCCTCGCGCTCGGGACGTCGCTCGTGATCGTCGTCACCTTCACGTTCGCCTACGCGATGGGGTACGCTCTCACCGTCGGTCCGCTGATGCAGGAGGGTGTCGGATTCGGTGAGGCCGCGAAGGACGCTCTGCTGACCGAGACGCCGTCGATCACGCTGATGGAGATCGCCGCCATCGGGACCGACGTCTGGCTTGCCGGCGAGGCCCATATCGGCGAGGTGTTGTTCTGGTCGGGGCTGGTCTTCTCGCTCACGATCGGCCTGCTCGTCGCCTACCCGATCAACGTCTATCTCGTCCACCGCGGCGTCAAGGGTGGGATGCAGGACCCGACAGAACGGCGACAGGCGGCATAAACTGGACGACAACGGACGGGTCGATCGTGGAACTGGGATACGCCGACTGCTGTCGCGGTCGGCGCGCGGGAGCACCGGCAGCGCGAGCGAAGCGAGCGTCGCCAGGTGCGACTCGCGCGAGGGATGAGCGAACGGAGTGAGCGAATCGGTTGGGGAGGGTGTGGACTGCGGTTTTCAGTTGCACCGTGATTCATGATCGGACGAATTCGTGTAATCGATCTCACCCAGGTCGGTCAGTCACTCGATCGTCACAAAGCAGCGTATTTCTCACGACGAGCGTTCGCTGGAGCGCTCGTCCAAGACGGCCTCGCGCTCGCGGGCGGCGGTGGCGTCGTCGACTGACTCGTTCGCCACCAGCCGATCGAGCTTGCGTTCGAACGTCGTCTCGTCGATCTCGCCCGTGACGTACCGGCGTTTCAGGTCGTCGAGGGCGTCCTCGGTCGATGGCTCTGGCGGGACCACGGTCTCAGAGAGGCCAAGTCCGTCGATTGCCGGGTACTCGCGCTCGACGCGCTCGGCCGCCGACTGGAGCCGCTCGCTCCGCGGGATCGACAGTCGTCGCAGCAACGACCAGCTGAACCCGAGCCCCGAGATGACAGTAGCCACCACCAGCACGGCCACGATGGGGAGATAAGGGAACGCGAGTCCGGACAGAACGCCGACGGCTCCCGCTCCGCTGCCGAGCGCGGTGGTGACCACGAGCCCGACGTACCCGAGCACGACGGTCAGGAGAACACCGGAGACGAGCAACACACCCAGCCAGACGGCGAGCGCGTTGTCCCGGAGCCAGCCCATATCGTGATCGGCGTCGGCCAGCTATCTATATCTCACGCTCGTCGCCGTTCCCAAGGTTTCCGGCGTTAGCGGTGCTTCGGTCGGACGACGCGCCGGAGACCGCCACGCCGGCGGAACAGCCGCGTCAGGAACCGCTCGATCCGGGTCGGTTCGGCGGTCGCCTGGGGCATCGCCGGAAGATATGGTCTGAACTCGTTTCGGTCGTTCTTCTGCGTGGATCGCTTGTCCATACGCGTGATTGGCTCCGGGGGGATTTAACTTCTGTTAGATAAAGTTGGTCATTGCCGAAATAGTGGTTGTCATAGTGAGTTTCGCACACGGTGAACAGTAGGTCGAGGGCGGCCGCCGGCCACTGGAAACGCGAGCACGACGAGCCGTTCACACCGAGTGAAACCAGTCGTCGCGACCGACAACTGTTATCTCGCGGCCGCCCGCAGGGTGGTCGATGCCTCACGCCATGATCATCGGCGGCACGCGCTTCATCGGCCGCCACACGGTCCGGGAGCTACTCGACAACGAGTACGACGTCACGGTGTTCAACCGCGGGAACCACGAGAACCCGTTCGCTGATGAGGAGGCCGTCGCGCACGTCGCGGGCGACCGGACGAACGAGAACGCAGTCGAACGCGCCGCCCGCGAGGTCGATCCAGACATCGTGATCGACTGCGTGGCTTACCATCCCAGCGAGGTGCGCCACGCGACCAGGGTGTTCGCCGACTGTGAAGCCTACGTCGTGATTTCGAGCGGGTCGGCCTACGGCGACGAGGAGATCCCGAAACGCGAGGACACGACCGCGCTTCACGACTGCACCGACGAGCAGGCGACCGACGACTCGATGGACAGCTACGGCCCCCGGAAGGCCGAGATCGATCGCGCGGTCGCCGCGGCCGCCGACGAGGGCGTGAACGCGATGAGCGTCCGGCCGCCCGTGGTCTACGGCCCACACGACTACACCGAACGGTTCGACTACTGGATCGATCGAGTCCTCAATCACGACCGCGTGATCGTCCCCGGCGATGGCGACTGCCTCTGGCATCTCGTCTTCGCACCCGACGTGGCAAGTGGATTAGTAACCGTGGCCGAGGAGGGCAAACCAGGCGAGACGTACAACGTCGGCGATCGCCGGCTGCCCGTCCTCTCCGAGTGGGTCGAGCTGATCGCCGACGCCCTCGACACCGATATCGAGATCGTGGCGGCGAACGAGCGCGAACTCGCCGCGGCGGAGCTCGCGCCCGACGATTTCCCGATCTACCGTTCGTATCCCCACGTGCTCTCGACTGCGAAGATCGCGGAGCTTGGCTGGGAAGCGACGCCGATCGAGACGGCGCTCGAACGCACAGTCGAAGCTCACCAAGCGAGCGATCGCACCGGCCGTGAGAACGGCCCCGACCGAGAAGCCGAGGAGCGCGTGCTCTCGGTGTTGGATACGCTCTGAACAGGCGGACCGCGTCGTCGTGTCCCCGTCCGGTTACCCTGCCCGAAGGACAGCTTCTTTCGACCGACAGTCGTAGCCGTGGCGTGAACCACACCACGGCCGGCGAACTCGACGGGAAGGCGGCGCTCGTCACCGGTGCGTCGTCAGGGATCGGCGCGGCGACCGCGGAGGCGCTCGCGGCCGAAGGGGCCAGTGTGAGTCTCGCCGCACGCCGCACCGACCGGCTCGACGAACTCGCCGAGCGGATCGAAGCGTCGGGCGGGAACGCGCTGGCGATCACTGCGGACGTCACCGAGGAGGCGGACATCGAGGCGATGATCGAGACGACGACCGACGCGTTCGGCGGGCTCGACGTGCTCGTCAACAACGCTGGCGTCATGCTGCTCGCCCCGGTCGAGCGGGCCGACGCCGACGACTGGCGACGGATGGTGTCGGTCAATCTGACGGGGCTCATGAACACCACCCGCGCCGCGCTGCCGGCGCTTCGGGAGGACGAGGCCGGCCACGTCGTCAACATCTCCTCGGACGCGCGGCGCGGTCCGGGTGCCGGATTCGGTGCGTACGCCGCCACGAAAGCCGGTGTGAGCACGTTCGCGGAATCGCTCCGCGAGGAGGTCGCCGACGACGGGGTTCGCGTGACGACCGTCGAACCGGGGGCGACCGACACCGAACTCCCGGCACACATCACCGACGCGGCGGCGAAAGACGAGGTCGAAGCGGCGATCGAGTCGATGCGGACGCTCGAAAGCACCGACGTCGCGGCGGCGGTCCGGTACGCGGTCACGCAGCCGCCACGCGTCAACGTCGACGAACTCCTCGTCCGCCCGACGGACGCCGGATGAGCGGCGTGGACGGACGTCGATCGGCCCGCCGTAGTTAAACGTTACTTGCGGTTGCAAGTCCTACGAATAGGCCAACGGAGCCTGAACGTACGAGTAATGCTCATCGCCGGCAAATGTCCCCCGGAACCGGACGCGCTCGCCGCCGCAGCCGACCGGGGGTTCGAGGGGGTGGAACTGTATCTGGAGAAGGACCACCTCGAATCGGTCGCCGAGTGCGTCGCGCACGTTGAGGCGTCGGATGTCGCGGCCGTCTCGGTTCACACGCCCCACGTCTCGCTGGCGGAGAAGGAGTACCTCCACCGAACGGATCAGCTCGCGGTGGCGCTCGACGCATTCGTCGTCTTTCACTCGGGACACCTCAACCACGTCGACACCCCAGAACTAGAGGAGCTTGACCTGACCGCGGCGTACGGCTACGAGAACAAGACCGGGGTGAGTGTTCGCCACCTCCGACATATGGTGCTGAAACCTGGTCACGGCCTCACACTCGACGTCGCCCACCTGTTCATGGCTGAAGCGGACTACCTGACGGCGATCGAGTACCTGCTGACCGAGTACGGCGATCGGATCGGCCTCCTGCATCTCTGTGACTCGACGCCGGTCCAGGACGGCCTAGCGTTCGGCGCTGGCGACATCGACATCGGGGCGGTCTGTCGCCTCGTCGACCGACACTTCGATGGCACGGTGGTCCTCGAAGTCATGCCCGACGACCAGCGAGCCGCGCTCGAAACCGTCACCGAACACCAGGCCGAGTTCGACCTGTCGCCGGCCCGATCGGTCGCCGGCAACTGAGCGAAACGGGGGCCGGAAGTGAACCGACGGAGTGCGGTCGAGAGCCGACCCGACGGAAGCGCCGCGCTCGCCTACGCGTAGCCGAGATCCTCCAAGTGACGCCGCGTCGCGTCCGAGACCGCCGTTCGATCCCGGGTGTCGCGCCGGTCGATCCGGTCGCGGTGCGCTTCGAGCAGTTCGTCGAGCGCCGCGTCGGTCTCGCCGATGACCTGGAGTCCGTCGGTCGTCTCGTAGCCGTAGGCCCCCTCGGCCGCGACCCCGAACAGCTCCTCGTCGAACCGCGTCGGATCGTAGCCGAGCCGTTCGACCTTTGCCCGGTTTCGCGGGTTCGGCCCCAGATACTCCGCGGCGCACGTCCGGTCGGTCGGCGCGGCCGTGATGGCCTCGGCGGACTCGCCGGGCACGTCGAGCAGCGCGTTCCCCGCCGAGTCACCGTCGACGCCGGCGAGATCGAGCATCGTCCGGTGGACATCGAGGAGGCTCACCGTCTCCGCGCGCGTCGCGTCCTCGATGCGGTCGCCGGAGATCACGCAGGGGACGTGCGTGAGTTCGGGATAGACACCGTATGAATGCTGCCAGACGCCGTGTTCGCCGAACAGTTCGCCGTGATCCGAGAGCGTGATGACGACGTCGAACTCCTCGCGGAGCCTGGCGTGGATCTCGTGGTAGACGTCGGAGAGATAGTGGACACTATCGTCGTAGGCCTGCTTGAGCACCTCGGGGTCGGCATCGGGGCCGTCGCCAGCGGTCGCCACGAGGCCGTTGTACTCGGTCACGTCGCCGATCGGCTCGTCGGTGTCGACTGTTCGGTACGCCTCGGGCGGCGTGTGCGGCATGTGTGCGTCCATCAGGTTCACGAACAAGAACTCGCGGTCGCCGAAGTCGGTTTCCCGGGCGTAGTCGAGCGCTTGTTGGGACCCCTGCTCGTCGAACGGATCGCTGCCGAAGCGAGCGCCGCCGAACCGATCGCCACCGAGGTCACGCAACGCGACTCGCGCACCGTGTTTCAGCGACGGCCACGTGTCGTACTCGCCGGCGATGCAGTCCCGCACTGCCCCGGGGTAGGTTTCGGGGCCGTCGTCGTCCCCCTCGGCGAAACTCTCCCAGTCGAACACGTCGCCGGAGAGCGCTCGAAACGTCCAGGTGCCGGTGTACTCGGCGAATCCCCTGTCGAAATCGAACGGTTTGGCGAGGATGATGTTGCTGGCGAACGCGCGGGTGGTGTAGCCAGCCTCGGCGAGTCGCTCGGCGATCACGGGCTCGGGACAGTCGAGCGCCTGGTTGTCGACGTGGACCCCGAGTTCGCTCGGGTACTTCCCGGCGAACAGCGACGCGTGGACCGGCACGGTCCAGTGACTCGGTGCCCACGCATTCGTGAAGCGAATCCCCGACAACCAGTCGAAATGCTCCTCGAACGCATCGTATCGCAGTGTGTCGAGGACGACGAGCGCGACGTTCATCGATGACGATACTCGATGGCATACTAAACTGTTTGTGCACGCTGGTGCAACGTCAGCGAGTCCGCCGTTCCAGTCGTGTTTCCGTGCGGAAGCGCTGCGGAGGGCAAACGGTTTGGTTCGTGCCGAATAGGGAACGTCATGTTCGACAAATCGACGTGGATCCGTCTCCCACGGAACGTCGTGGTTGGTCACGGTGTCCTCTCTCAAACTACCGACGCCGTCGACGAACTCCACCTCGCTGGACGGCCTCTCGTCGTCACTAGCCCGACCGCCCGCGAGGTAGCCGGCGAGTGCGTCGTCGAAGGGTTCGCCGCCACGGGAACGGAGCCGGTGACGGTCGTGGTCGAGAAGGCGAGCTTCGCGGCGGTCGAGCGGGTGATCGAGACCGCCGAGGCGGAGGAGGCCGGCTTCCTCGTCGGGGTGGGTGGCGGCAAGCCGATCGACATCGCGAAGATGGCGAGCGACTCCCTCAGCATGGGGTTCGTCTCGGTGCCGACCGCCGCGAGCCACGACGGGATCGTCTCCGGCCGCGGCTCGGTCCCGGAAGGCGACACCCGGCATTCGGTCGCCGCCGAGCCGCCGCTTGCCGTCATTGCGGACACCGAGATCATCGCCGACGCGCCGTGGGAGCTGACGACGGCGGGGTGTGCCGACATCATCTCGAACTACACCGCGGTTCGGGACTGGCGGCTCGCCAACCGGCTCCAGAACGTCGAATACTCGGAGTACGCCGGCGCGCTCAGTCGAATGACCGCCGAAATGCTCGTTGACAACGCCGACTCGATCAAGCAGGGGTTGGAGGAGTCGGCGTGGGTCGTCGTGAAGGCGCTGGTCTCCTCGGGAGTCGCGATGAGTATCGCGGACTCCTCACGCCCGGCGAGCGGCGCGGAACACCTCTTCAGTCACCAGCTCGATCGGATCGCTCCCGGTGCGGCGCTCCACGGCCACCAGGTGGGCGTGGGATCGATCCTGACCGAGTACCTCCACACCGGCGACGAGGGCCAGTGGCGCAACGTCCGCGACGCGCTCGCCAGGATCGGCGCACCCACCACCGCCGAGGAGCTCGGCATCGACGAGGCCGACGTGATCGAGGCGCTCACGACCGCCCACGGGATCCGGGATCGCTACACCATCCTCGGCAACGGGATGAACGAGGCCGCCGCGCGCGAGGTCGCACGGGTGACCGGCGTCGTCTGAACCCACCGAAAACGAGGTCGACCGACGCGACGGCTACGACTCGTTCTCCCCGGCGGCGTAGTCGGCGTACACACCCCACGAGGAGTCGACGGCCGGACGCTCGATCCGCTCGCCGTCGACGTACGCGCCAGTCCCCTCGGCAACGGTGCCGACGACGGCCGCCGTCGTCTCTCTGTCGTCGAGCGCCGCGAGAACGCTCTCGACGCCGTCGGGTTCGACTGCGATCAGGAGCGTGCCGGAGCTGGTCGCGGTCCACGGGTCGATGTCGAGGTACTCACAGACCGGCTCGACGCCGGGGCGCATTGGGACCGCCTCGCGGTCGACATCGAGGCGAACGCCCGCGCTCCCGGCAACCTCACGGAGCGCGTTGGCGAGCCCGCCCTCGGTGACGTCGTGCATCGCCGTGACCGGCCCGGCGGCCGCAGCGGCGAGCGCGTCGCGGACGGTGTCGGTATCGTCGAGCCGCGCTCTCGCAGTATCGAGTGTGGCTTCGGGGAGATCCATCCGGTCGCCGAACAGCGTCGTCAGGAGGCCGACCGCCTCGACGCCCGGCCCGGTCGTGAGCACGAGCCGGTCGCCCGGCCGCGCGCCATCCGGCCTGATTATCTCCTCGCGATCCCCGACCGCGAGCGCGGTCGCGCCGCCGACCCAGGGGAACGCACAGCCCTCGTACCGTGCCGTGTGACCCGCCACGACGCTCGCCCCGAGATCGGCGGCCTCGCGATCGATGGCCTCCCAGAGTGTCGCGAACGCCTCGTCGGTCATCTCTGGGGGGAGGCTGAAATTGATCGAGAGATGGGTGGGGGGGAGGCCGCTCACCGCCACGTCGGCGAGCACCACGTCGAGCGCGAACCGGCCGGCCCGCTCGAATCCCAGCTGGGGGAGCACGGAGACCGGATCGGTCGCGATCACGACCCCACGACCGCCGATCTCGACCACCCCGAAATCCACGCCGTGCTGCGGCCCGAGTGCGACGTCCGCCCGGTCAGCGCCGAGGCGCGGATAGATGTGCTCGTCGAAAAAGTCGGCGTCCACCTTCCCGTAGTCGGCCATGCCCGAACCGGGGCGAGCACCGACAAAACCGTGTTCATCGGTGGGACCGAGTCGCGATTCGGGATGGAAGACCGACGAAACGCCTCCCGTTGGCTGCCGATCGTCGTTTCGCGGACCGACAGTCTATAACGGATGCCGACGGAATCCCGAGTACGACCGATGAGCGGTGACGAACGAGGAGACGGGGCGGCCGCCACGGCCGAGGAGCGCGCCGACGAAGCTGCGTCGGGTGCGGATGTCGACTGGCGCGCGTTCTTCGGCTACGACGAGCCGTACGCGAACCAGGCCGACGCGATCGAGGCGGCGATCGACGCCGGCGAGGAAGGTGGCTACCTCGTGATGGAGGGGGCCTGCGGCACGGGCAAGACGATGGCCGCGCTCGCGGCCGCCGGCCACCTCCTCCGGGACACCGACCGCTACGACAACGTCGTGGTGGCGACGCCGGTCAAACAGCAGCGCCGACAGTTCATCCAGGACCTCCGGGCGATCAACGCCGACCTCGACGAGCCGTTTTCCGGACTCGCGCTCGTCGGCAAGCCCGCGCTCTGTCCGTACGAGCGCGCGGACGCGTTCGATCGCGGGGTTCAGGACGCCTGCGAGGACCTCCGGGAGACCACCGCGGGGCTCGTCGCGGGCGACGACGGCGGCGAGGCGTGGTGGGACGCCGGCCGTGCGGCCGAACTCGTCGAGTCGGCCCGGATCGACGCCGACTCGTGGCGCACGCTCGACGAGGGACTCTCGACGGCGGGGGTCGACGCACCGTACTCGACGGGCCGACCAGTCGCCCCCGAATCGATGACCGAAAGCGACCGCGAGCAGGTCTTCTGTCCGTTCGAGGCCGACTGGTACGCCCGTGAGAAGGGGTCGCCCGTCTCCTTCGCCGACGGCGAGCATAGTGTCATTACGACCGAGGAGTTGCTCACCGGGGCAGTCCCGGCCGGAACCTGTCCTCACCGGGCGATGGGGACGCTGCTGGAGGACGCCGATGTGGTGGTCGGCAACTACAACCACCTGTTCGATCCCCGGACGCGCGGGCTCACCGATAGCGTGGTCGACGAGCGCACGTTCGTGATCGTCGACGAGGCCCACAGGGTAGAAGGGCGGGTTCGGGATCTCCTGAGCGATCGAATCGGCAGCGTGTCGCTCCGGCGGGCGCGAAACGACATCGCGCAGCTCGGTTCGTACGCGCGTCAGTCCCGCGAGAACCGCGAGGCGATCGCCACCCAGCTTGCGAGCTGGGAGCTCTCGACCGACGCGCTCGATCACACCCGGGAGTTTTACAACGACGCCATCGACTGGCTTGATCGGCGGGTCGAGACGTATCTCGACGAGGAGTTCGACGATCTCGACCGCGCGGCCGAGCGCGGCGACCTTCCCGACCGGCTCGAAATCCCGCTCCGCGATCCCGCGGTCGACGAGCCCGATGACTTCTCCGAGTGGGCGATCGAGGCCGGCTACACCGAGGACTTCCTCGAATCGCTCCACACCGTCGGCGCGGCGGTCGAGGACGTGCTCGAAACGGTCGATCCCGATCGATCGTGCGTCTGCGGGAGCATCGGCCGACTCATGCGAAACTGGTGGACCCGCGATCACGCCGCGTACTTCCGGGAGGTGACGCTCGAACGCACCGATCGCGAGCACAGCGACGAGTGGCGACGCCACTACACTGCGGCGCTCGAATGCTACGACTGCCTGCCGGCCGCGGATCTCCGCGAGCGATTTGGGGACCTCGGTGGCGGAGTCCTGATGAGCGCGACGCTCGAACCGATGGACGTCTTTCGGGAGTGTGTCGGGCTCGATCGGCTCGTGACCGAACCGGCGGACGACCCCCAAATTCCGGATGTCCCCGACGGTGTCGACCTCCCGAGTCCGAAGGGAGGTTCGGGCGACGGAAGCGAAGGAGCGGATACCGAGGACGGGGCAGCCGGGGACGACGAGTCGACCAGCGACGAACGATCGGAGGTCGAGCGCCCGATCACCGAGCGGACGTACGATCTGACCTTCCCCGCGGAAAACCGCGCGAGCTGGATCGTCGACGTGCCGGCGTTCACCGCGCGGAATCGGGGTCCGCCCGACTCCGGAAGCGACGTCCGCGAGACCTACGCTTACGCACTCCGGGAGATCGCGCAGAGCCCGGGCAACGTCCTGGTCTGCATGCCGAGCTACCGCGAGGCGGCGTGGGCGGCCGAGCGCCTCACGGCATCGGTCGAGAAACCGGTCCTCGTCGACGAGCCGTCGAGCGCCGAGACCACCGAAGCACTCAAGCGCGATTTCTTCGCCGGCGGTGGGAAGGTGCTCGTCACCTCGACGCGCGGGACGCTCACCGAGGGCGTGGACTACGACGGCGCGAAACTGAGCGCGTGCGCGGTCGTCGGCGTCCCGCTCGTGAACGTCGCTTCCCCCCGAATACGAGCCGTCCGGCGGGCCTACGGCGCGGCGTTCGGGGAGGACCGGGCCTTCGAGTACGCGCTCACGGTGCCCGCAGTCCGGCGCGCGCGGCAGGCCATCGGCCGGGTCATCAGAGGGCCCGAGGAGGTCGGCGTTCGGGCGTTCCTCGACGAGCGCTACACCCCCGATGCGCCGCGGTCGGTCCATGAGTATCTCCCGGCCGAGGAACGCGAGGAGTGGACCACGATGACGCCGATGTTTCTAGAACAGCTAGTAGAAGAATTCGCTGAGAAGCATCCAGAATGGGGAAGTGGGTGAGCTTTCGTCTGTCCGCTACCTCCCCCCAAATACAACGCTCTTGACCTACTGCGAAGCATAGCGGGGAGGAAGACACCGACCTTATGCTTCCGCCGGAAGGATAATTTAGAGGGTTATCACGGGCCTACGGTAGAAGCCAGCGGTTACGTAGAGCAGTGGCCAAGGGAGTCAAGTCCCACAGACTGATAGCCACCTGTCCCGGATGTTTGCCAACATATAGTCGGAGACGTAGGGATAATAGGCGTCGTTTGCCTTGGTCCCCTCCCGCGTTTCATGGGGAGAATATCGTGACAGGTTGTAGACCGCCGGCACCCACAGAGGACCACAGGACATCCTCAACAAGATGAGTTAAAGAAGATCAACAGGGTGAGTGGTTTTCAAGCCACGTTCTCAATCAGTAGACTAAAATATCTTGGAGTCTCGGGATTGTATAATTTCATGGGTCTAAAATTCACCCTTTTTGAGCGGACAAAGGCCGACTTACTGGAGTACACTATTCTCTACGTAGGAGGTGCGATTTCGATATGCATATTAGTAACACCTTTCTATTTTCCATTTGATTTTCTAGCGTTCTCTTGGGGGACCTAATTCTGGAGTAGCAAATACTGTTGCCCAAATCCTTGCCACAATATTCGCAATTACAATTTCACTAAGTCTTCTAGGAGTAGAATACTTCTCACAAGAGCTAACACCTCGAATTATTCCCTCGTTGATCAAATCGAGATTCATACAGCTGATAGTAGCCTCATATGTGATATCAATACCAATAGTGCTATTTTCCAAATACTCGCTTCAGGAGCCTCTACAACTCGCGTTAGTTTTCTCTTTATTAGTATGGGCGTTGTGCTGCTTGCTATCGTATGTTGTGTTCATAGGAAAGAGGCTCGACCCAATGAGTCAAGCTCAGTTGCTCCGAAAACAGCTTCCAGAGAATTTTGACGATTCAATTCTGAAAAAGATGAAGGATGGAACAATCAGCATAGCCGACAGCGACGACAGGATAATA